>JAEWYA010000026.1 GCA_023395775.1 Bacillota bacterium | reverse complement strand
CACACCAACTCAGGGACGCTGTTAGCGGCGCTGGGGTCCGCGGCAATCTTTGCGGTAACACTGATGCTGGGCGGAATGCTGGCCTGCGACGGCGTGGTGTGGTCCCGGGAGAGCGCAATCCTGCTGGCATCAGCGCTGGCAGGGGGAATACTGGCCGGGCTGTTTGGCGGCGGGCGTGGGAAAAAGCGGAAGCAGCACACCGCTCCGGCCCGGCGGGTGAAGACAGGGAAGAAGGCCTGAAACGGATCTCGGATTTTAATGCCCGCTCTGCTCGCAACCGCCGTCTTTCGCGCGTATCTGTGTCAGGGCTGTGCTTGTGATTTTCAACAAATTTTCAATTTAACTCAAATCTTTTCAAAAAATTGGACGGAAAGCATAAAAGCCAGGCAAAACTGTCCGGCAGCGCAGATGTAGTGGGGTCCGCCTTTTGACGGACCCCACATCTTGACGTTCAGCAGAAATCAGGAGGGCTGTTCCGTCGTCCAGTTTCTCCGGTTAACATAATTTCATTTACATAACTTTTTGTCATAGTTTACAAAAAATGGTGAATTACTGCAAAAGCCCTTGCAGTCCGGGAAAAAAAGCAATATATTAGTAAAAGCGATATTTACGTCAACTGACTTCTAACCTGCCGGTGCGCCGCATAGAATTGCGCGAGGTGAGGCGCTTTGTTTGTAGGGTCGGTAGGCGGACGCCGCCTGATACGGAGCGGACGCGGGCCGTGGCTCCGTCTGGTGCTGTTGGCGGCCTGTTTTCTGGCGGGCCTGTTTTTAGGACAGGTCCTCTCCGCGCGGGTGAGCGCGAACACCGCCGGAGAACTGACGGAGTACCTGAACGGTTATTTTTCCCTGAAGTCACCGCCGGAGCTGACCGCGAAAACGGTGGTTTCCGCGCTGGTGGTCTATTTCCGGTATCCGCTGCTGGCGTTCCTGCTGGGCTTTGCTTCAGTGGGCGCGGCGTTGCTTCCGGCGGTCACGGCGGCATACGGCTTCTTCCTTTCGTTTTCCGTCTGCTGCTTCACGGCGGCCTTTGGCCGCAACGGCGTTCTTTTGGCGCTGGCGGTGTTCGGGCTGAGGTGCCTGATCACGCTGCCGTGCTACTTTGCCGTGGCGGTTCCGGCGCTGGAAAAGTCCGTGGCGCTAGCTGCGCTGTCGCTGGAAAAGAGCGGGCGGCCCGCTCCGCCCTCCTATGGCCGGGCGTGGTGGCTCCGGTTCGGAACAGTCTGCGCGGTGCTGGCCGCCGGGGTGGTGACGGAACTGCTGGTGTCCCCGAAGCTTCTCAGCTGGGTCCTGGGGCTGATCTTTCGGTGACATAAAATCTGAAAAAACCGCGCCTGCGGAGATTATTTTACAGGCGGTAGGAAAGGAGACGTGCGCCGTGGCAGCGGAGTATCTGACGCTTTACGAAAAATACCTGACTGCGGAAAAGGACGCCTCCGCCAACACGGTGTCCGCCTATCTGCGGGACGTGACCCAGTTTCAGGAGTTCCTCCACGTGGAGGAGGACAGCGATCTGCGCCGCGCCGCGCCGGAAATGGTCCAGCACTATATGGACTGGATGCATGGAAAGGGCAAGTCCGCCGCATCGGTGACGCGGTTTCTGGCCTCGGCCAAATCCTTCTATAAATTCATGGTCTCCTCCGGCGTTCTGGCCGCGAATCCCGCCAGGGGACTGACGGCGGCGAAGGTGGAGCGGAAATATCCCGAGATTCTCACCAGCAAGGAAGTTGAGCTGTTTTTGGAGCAGCCCCAGTGCGTGGACGCCAAGGGCTTCCGGGACCACGCCATGCTGGAGCTGCTGTACGCCACCGGTATCCGCGTCAGTGAGCTGATCGCTTTGAATGTGGACGATCTGAACCTGTCCGCGGGCTTTCTGCGCTGCGCCAGCCGGGGCCGGGAGCGCATCATCCCCCTGTATCCCGCCGCTGTGAAGGCCCTGCGGGACTATGAGATCAACGTCCGGCCCGAGATTATCGCGGATATGGACGAACGGGCGCTATTCGTCAACATGAACGGCGAGCGCATGAGCCGTCAGGGCTTCTGGAAGATCATCAAATACTATCAGGAGAAGGCGGGCATCCAAAAGGACATCACGCCCCACACCCTGCGCCACTCCTTTGCCGTCCACCTTCTGGAAAACGGCGCGGACCTCCGCTCCATTCAGGAGATGCTGGGCCACGCGGACATCTCGTCCACGCAGATCTATACCCACGTAGTGAAAAACCAGCTGAAGGATGTGTACAACAAGGCCCATCCCAAAGCGTGAATCCAAGCGAACCAGCCGGAGCCGGGGCGGAAGGTTTTTCCGCCCCGGCTCCTTACGCTGCAAACTTTTAAAAAATTCCACGGAGGGGAAATCAAAACGCCCGCATGAACGCTCTAATAGGCAGAAAGGGGGAAGGGCATGGATCAGCAGGAATTTATCCGGCGGACGGAGGCACAGAAGGCGCGGCTGTACCGCGCCGCCTTTGCGTATCTGGGCGGGGAAGCCGCGGCGCTGGAGGCCATGGACGAGGCGGTGTATCAGGCGCTGCGGCACTTGCGCCACCTCCGTCAGCCGGAGTATTTCGAGACGTGGCTCACCCGCATCCTCATCAACGAGTGCGGTCGGGAGCTGCGGCGGCTGAAGCGTCTGCGCCCGGCGGAATACCTGCCCGAGGCGGGGGAAGACTTCAACTATGACGCGCTGCCCCTGCGGGAGGCGGTGGCCCGTCTTCCTCAGGAACTGCGACAGATAATTGTCCTGCGGTACTTCGGGGATCTGACGCTGGCGGAGACAGCCAGGACGCTGGGTATCCCTCAGGGTACCGTTGTTACCCGCCAGCGCAGGGCGCTGGCGCTGTTGAGACTGGAGCTGGAGGAGGGAAACACATGAACCGAAATGAGGAATATACGGCGCTGCGCGATTCGCTTGCGGAGACTCCGCCGCAGCTTGCATACACGGTAGCAAAGGCGGTAAAAAGGAAAAAAGCTTCACGGAAACGCACCCGTATTCTGGGTATTCCCGTCGGGAGTCTGGCGGTGTGCTTCGTGGCGTTTATGCTTCTGGTGAACCTGTTCCCGCCCTTCGCTCGGGCCTGCGGCGGAGTGCCGGTGCTGCGGGAGCTGGCAAAGGCGGTGACGTGGTCGCCGTCTCTCTCCGCAGCGGTGGAGGACGAATACGTCCAGTCTGTGGGGCAGGAACAGAGCAAAAACGGCATCACCGCCAGGGTGGAGTACCTGATCGTGGACCAGAAGCAGCTGAATGTCTTCTACACATTGGACACCGACCAATACGGTCAGCTGGATGCCGACGGTGCGGTGACATTGCCGGATGGCGGCGACGGGTACGGCAGCTCCAGCGGGTCCTACGGTACGCCCAACGGGGACCTCCGGCAGCTGACAGTGGACTTTGTGGACCGGGACATGCCGGAGGGACTGACGCTGACTCTGAACGTCTATCAGAGCGCTTATGATGAGACTGGAATTGCACTGGAACCCGACGAAGAGAAGATGGAGGACGCATATTTTGAAGTGCACACCCACGACCCGGAAACTCTGGCGGTGTTTGCTTTTGATCTGACCTTCGACCCCTGGTTCACGGCTCAGGGCGAGACAGTGGCGGTGGGGAAGACCTTCCAACTGGACAGTCAGACGCTGACGCTCAAGCAGGCGGAGATCTATCCCACCCATCTGCGGCTGGATTTCGGCTATGACCCGGACAACACCGCATGGCTAACCGGACTGGACTTCTACGTGGAAAACGAGCGGGGTCAACGGTTTGTCCCGGTGACCAACGGCATCTCCGCCACTGGGGAGGAGAATTCTCCAGCTATGGTGACCTATTGGATGGATACTACGTATTTTAGTAACAGTAAAGAATTAAAGCTTTACATTACGCAGGCCCGATGGCTGGAAAAGAGCCGGGAAAAAATCCGGCTGAATCTTGCCACAGAGGAACATGATCCGCTGCCGGACGGCACGGAGCTTATTGGAATTCAGCATCTTGACAGCGGCTATCTGCTGACGTTCCGGGAGAAGCAGCTTCAGGAAGGCCGCCGGGAAGAGCGGCATAACGAGATTTATCAAGAATTCCATATGTATAGCCTTTGGAACGGGTATCAGGACGCCGACGGAACGGAGTTGCGCTTCTCATCAACAGGCTCTTCCTGCACCTATCAGGACCCGGACACTGGAGAATATCTGGACGGCAGTGCATCGGGCTTCTTCTTCGAGACCGTTCCCCTGCCGGGTGATCAGGAAACGGAGGTCTGGCTAAAGCCGGTTTTCACCCGCGTGACGGACTTTTCCGCCCCGGCAGCAATCTCCATCCGGTGACACGAAGTATAAAAAAGAAGTGCCTTAAAAGGCGCTCCTTTTTTTCGGTTGCGTATCGGGCTTCGGTTTGCTATAATGATTTTAATTGTGCGAAAGGGGAGTACCATGCGGATCTTGGGCATCGACCCCGGCGTCGCCACCATCGGCTTCGGGCTGGTGGAGGCTGACCGGACAAAAGCGCATATGGTGACCTACGGGGCCATTACCACACCCGCAGGCCTGCCGCTTTCCAGGCGGCTCTATCAAATTTTCGGCGACATGGAGGACCTGATCGGCCAGTTGAAGCCGGAGGCAATCTCCATTGAGGAGCTGTTTTTCAACAACAACATCACCACCGGCATCGCCGTGGCCCACGGCCGGGGCGTGATTCTGCTGGCGGCGGAGAAATACGGCGTGCCGCTGTATGAGTACACGCCGTCGCAGGTGAAGATGGCCGTGGTGGGATACGGAAAGGCGGAGAAACGGCAGGTCATGGACATGACCCGGCGGCTTTTGAACCTGAAGGCCGTCCCCCGGCCGGATGATGCCGCGGACGCGCTGGCTCTGGCGCTTTGCCACGCAAGGAGTTTCACTTCACAGCTCCCACAACTAAATAATGTGAAGGAGACGGTCTGAGCATTTTGGGCGGGTACGCGCCTAATTGCCCGCATTTGTACGAAAGATCGGAGGAGGCCCTGTGTTTTACTATTTGAACGGCACCGTGGCGGAAGTGCAGCCGAATCTGGCGGTGATCGACTGCGGCGGCGTGGGATACGCCTGCGCCACCACCAGCAACACCCTCTCGGGCCTTAAAAAGGGGGAGAGAACGAAGCTGTACACCTATTTCCATGTGGCGGAGAATGCCTTTGGGCTGTACGGCTTTGGAAGCGTGGGAGAGCTGAACAGCTTCAAAATGCTGATCGGCGTGTCCGGCGTGGGTCCCAAGGCCGCGCTGGCGATCTTGTCCGTCTCCACTCCGGAGACGCTGGCCATGTCCATCATCACCGGGGATGAGAAGTCGCTGACGGTGGCCCCCGGCATCGGCAAGAAAATCGCCCAGCGCATCATTCTGGAGCTGAAGGACAAGATGACCAGAGAGAGCGCCGCGTTCGGCGGACTGACTATAGGCGGCGGGAGCGCCGGCGCGGGAACCGTTCTGACAAACAAGACCACGGAGGCCGCCGCCGCGCTGGGTGTTCTGGGATACTCCACGGCGGAGACCGCAGCGGCGCTGAAGGGCGTGGACGTGGAGCGCCTGCCGCTGGAGGAGATTATCCGGGCGTGCCTGAAAAAGATGGCCAAGTAAAATGCTGTGGCTTATGCTGAGCGGTTGTATACTGCTTTATTCCGGCATGTTCTTTTTGTCCGGCTTTTTTTCCGGCAAAAATAATTGGGACAGCCTGAAGGTAACCCTTGCTTTGTTAGCTGTAGGGGGTGCCCTGCTCATGCTGTCTATGGCAAGTTTCATGAGTATACTGGAATTGGCGGGGTTTTTGACTTTCTTTCTCAGCTATTTATTTTTGGTTCCGGCCGTCAGTTATTATAAAAAGTACAGAGTACTTATGAATCGCATTTGGCTTTCTGACGAAGAGCAGATGGAAAAGGAGCGCGCATGGAACGCCAGCTGCGCCTTCTTCTGCCTTTTTATTATCGGAATAATAGCCGGTTTCCTACTGCTATTTCAGGCACTGGCGATTTGATTCTTCATTACGGGAAGTGAGCAATTGAGCATCGACTTTGGAAACGATATCTACGAAGAACCCATCGTCGCCAAGACCTTTCTGGAGGAGGACGGCGGCGAGGTTTCCTTGCGCCCAAAGGCGCTAAGGGACTACATAGGGCAAGAGAAGGTCAAGGAGAACCTCAGCGTATTCATCGCCGCCGCCAAGCAACGGACGGAGCCGCTGGACCACGTGCTGCTCCACGGGCCTCCGGGCCTTGGCAAGACGACGCTGGCTGGCATCATCGCCGCGGAGATGGGCGTCAACATTCGCATCACCTCCGGCCCCGCCATCGAAAAGCCGGGGGACCTGGCGGCGCTTTTGACGAATCTGGCGGAAAACGACATTTTGTTTGTGGATGAGATCCACCGGCTAAACCGCTCCGTGGAGGAGATTTTGTACCCCGCCATGGAGGATTACGCCCTGGACATTATCGTGGGCAAGGGCCCCTCCGCCAACTCCATCCGGCTGGACCTGCCCCGGTTCACCCTGATCGGGGCCACTACCCGGGCGGGCCAGCTCTCCGCGCCGCTGCGGGACCGCTTCGGCGTGACGCTGCGGCTGGAGCTGTATTCCCCGGAGGAGCTGTCCTTGATCGTGAAGCGCAGCGCGGGAATTTTGAACGTTCCCATCGAGGATACGGGCGCGTTTGAGATTGCAAAGCGCAGCCGGGGAACGCCCCGGATCGCCAACCGGATGCTCCGCCGGGTGCGGGACTTCGCGCAGGTGAAGGCCGACGGCGTCATCACAAAAGCCGTTGCGGATCAGGCGCTGAACGCGCTGGAGGTGGACTATCTGGGCCTTGACTCTGTGGACCGCCGGATGCTCACCGCCATCGTTGAAAACTACGGCGGCGGTCCAGTGGGACTGGAGACTCTGGCGGCCACCATTGGGGAGGAGGCCGTGACGCTGGAGGATGTCTACGAGCCGTATCTGATGCAGCTGGGCTTTCTGACCCGGACGCCCCGGGGCCGCTGCGTGACCCACCGGGCGTATAGGCATCTGGGACTGTCCGTTCCCGGCGGGACGAATGAGCCGGAACAGCTCTCCCTTTGATTTTTTGAATAAATGAGGTATGTTTGATATGGGCAAACTGTTTGGAACCGACGGCATCCGCGGCGTGGTGGGGGAAAATCTTACCGCGCAGGAGGCGTTTCGCGTGGGCCAAGCCATCGCCGCCGTGCTGATGGAGGAGCTGGGCCGCCGTCCGGTCATTTTGATCGGCAAGGACACCCGCGTCTCCTCCGATATGCTGGAATCCGCCCTGATGGCGGGTATCTGCGACGTGGGCGGCGACGTCAAGCCGCTGGGGACCATACCCACTCCCGCGGTGGCGTACCTGACCGTGCAGGAGCGGGGAGACGCGGGCATCGTGGTCTCCGCTTCCCACAACCCCTATGAACACAACGGCATCAAGGTCTTCAACGCCCAGGGCTACAAGCTCAGCGACGAGGTGGAGCGCCGGGTGGAGGAAAAAATCTTGTCCGACGCGCCCATGAAGTCCCGGACCCGGGAAGAAATCGGCCGGCGGCACCACGGGATGCGCCAGCTGAAGCGGGATTACATCGACTTTGTGGCGGGCACTGTTGAAAGCGACCTGGCGGGGATGCGCATTCTGGTGGACTGTGCCAACGGCGCGGCCAGCGCTACCGCGCCGGAGCTGTTCGGTCGGTTCAAGGCCCACACGGATTTCATCCACACCCAGCCCGACGGCCTAAACATCAACAGCCGCTGCGGTTCCACCCATCTGGAGGACCTGGCTGCGGCGGTGGTGAAGGGGCGGTACGACGTGGGCGTGGCCTTCGACGGGGATGCGGACCGCTGCCTTCTGGTGGACGAGACCGGCGGCGATATTGACGGTGATAAGGTGATGGCGGTGTGCGCCGCGGACATGAAGCGCCGGGGAAAGCTCAGCGGCAACGCAGTCGTTGCCACCGTGATGAGCAATTTGGGCCTCCACGAGTTCTGCCGCAACAGCGGACTGGAGCTGGTGTGCACCGACGTGGGCGACCGGAACGTGCTGGAGGAAATGCTCCGGTGCGACTACCGCATCGGCGGCGAGCAGTCCGGCCACACGATCTTTACGGAGCTGGAAACCACCGGCGACGGCGAGGTCACCGCCCTTCAGTTTTTGCAGGTTCTGAACTCCTCCGGCAAAAAGGCTTCAGAGCTGGTGTCCGTCTGCGCGGTGTATCCGCAGGAGCTGGTGAACGTGTCCGTCTCCCATCAGCGGGGCGTGAAGGAGGCGATCATGGCCTCCCAGGCGCTGAAGGACGCCGTGAAATCGGAGGAGGAGACTCTGGGCGGCGAGGGCCGCATTCTGGTGCGCCCCTCCGGGACGGAAGCCTTGATTCGTGTCATGGTCGAGGCCAAAACCACTGACAAGGCCCGCCGGACCGCTGAAAAACTGGCGGATTTCGTAAAAAATATAAAAGTCTGATAGGAGCCGGCCAATCAACTGTAAAAATTATAAGAAAAATTTGACGAATTTTAGATTTCTCTTGACAAATTTTGTGTTCAAAAGGTATAATACAGTATGTGCAAATGTGAAGAGTCAAATCATTCCTGCGCGGTTGGTCCCTCGGATGAGGAGCTTTGCACTCTGGCCGCTGGCGGCGATCGCCGGGCGGAAGAGCAGCTGGTTTCCAAATATACCCGGTTGGTCCGTTCCTGCGCCCGCCCGTTCTTTCTGATCGGCGGAGACAGCGAAGACCTGTTGCAGGAGGGAATGATTGGGCTGATGAAAGCCGTCCGGGAATACGACGGGGAAAAAGAGGCCTCTTTTCGCACCTTTGCCGAAACCTGCGTCCGCAATCGCCTGCTTTCAGTCCTGCGTGCCGCCTCCCGCGGCAAGCACATGCCTCTGAACCAGTCGGTTTCTCTTGATACACCCTTCTTTGACCGTGATTCCTACACCCTTGGCACCCAGGATTTGACGCGCCGTAGCCCTGAAGATTTTCTGATCGACAGGGAGCATACGAGCAGTCTCTTGTTTGGTGTCCGGAAACAGTTGTCCGAGTTTGAAGCGAAGATTTTGGGGTATTATCTGGACGGTTTATCTTGTCGGGAAATTGCCGAAACCGTGGGCAAATCCCCCAAATCCGTGGACAACGCTGTGCAGCGGATCCGTCGCAAGGTGGCACAGCAACTTCTTTCCGGCGATTTCAGCAAGAGCTGAACGCAATATATTTTTCTTTTCAAAGAGAGGGTAAAAATCATGTACGAAGACAAGACTTTAGTGTGCAAAGAGTGTGGCCAGGAGTTCGTGTTCACCGCCGGTGAGCAGGAGTTCTATGCAGAGCGCGGTTTCCAGAATGAGCCCCAGCGCTGCAAGAGCTGCCGTGACGCCCGCAAGGCCGCTTCCCGCGGTCCCAGGGAGTACTTCACCGCTGTCTGCGCCTCCTGCGGCGGCGAGGCTCGCGTTCCCTTCGAGCCCAAGTCCGACCGTCCTGTGTATTGCAGCGAGTGCTTCGCCAAGATGCGCGAGGAGCAGAGATAACGAAAGTCATCTCAAAGGAACGCCCTTTTGGGCGTTCCTTTTTTTGTGCACTTTTTTCTGGTTCCGCCCGTTCTGAAGTTTGAAAAGACGCGGAAAGCAAAGCACTTGCGGAAAGACTGGCGGTGATATCGCGTATTTTGGCGCTTTGCGCGAAATTTCTACTCAATTTCTCTTGAAATCATAGAAAAACCGGGGTATAATAACTAAGCCTTAATGTGGCAAAATCCGGGGTAGCTCCGCACAATTCGCGGTGGCCGCCTTTCAGGAATTTTTTAACAAGACGGCGCAGTCACGCGAATTGTGCGGAACTGCCCTGACAAACTGAATTTTGGAGGCAAAATCATGGTTGAAATTACAAAAGACACCATTATCGGTGATATTCTGGACGTGGCGCCTCAGACCGCGCCCATCTTCCTCTCCATCGGAATGCACTGCTTGGGCTGCCCCTCTTCCCGCGGCGAGACCGTGGAGGAGGCCTGCATGGTCCATGGCATCGACGTGGACAAGCTGCTGGCGCTGGTGAACGAGGAAGCCAACAAGACCGCAGAATAAGGCTTCCCACTTAAGGGAGGCCCGATAGAACGCATACGGGTTTCCCGTATGCGTTCCGTTTGTGCCGCGGATTGGCGGCGGAGGAGCGAATCCCGCCGTGGGGCGGGACCGGAGGGAAGTGGAGCGGGGTATGAGCGGACGAAAACTGGAATTACCGGCTAGGCTGCAGCTGCTGGCGGACTGGGTTCCCCGGGGCTCGGCCCTGGCGGACGTGGGCACGGACCACGCCTATCTCCCGGTCTGGCTGACGCTGGAGGGCCGGCTCCGCTCCGCCATCGCCTGCGATCTGCGCAGCGGCCCTCTCAGCCGGGGACGCGACACCGCCGGAAGCTACGGTGTCCTGGACCGGATTGACTTCCGGCAGTGCGACGGTCTGGCCGGGGTGGGCCCGCAGGAGGCGGACACCGTGGTCATCGCCGGATTGGGGGGCGAAAACATCGTCTCCATTCTCGCCGCCGCTCCCTGGACGGCGGACGGGAACCACACGCTGCTGCTCCAGCCCCAGTCGCGGGCGGAGGAGCTGCGGGCCTTTCTCTGTGCCAACGGATATGCCATCCGAAGGGAGCGACTGATTGTGGACCGGGGGACCATGTACCCCGTGCTGGGAGTCTCCGCCGGGACGCAGAGCCTGACGCTGGGACAACTGTACGGCGGCGCATGCCTTACCTATGACCCGCTTGGCGGGCGGTATCTGGTGGAGCAGATTCTCCGGCTTCAGGCGGCGGTGGCGGGGCTGAACCGCGGGTGCCGCCCGGAGGACACGGAAAAGGCGGACCATCTACGAGATGTTATGAAGTCATTGCTGGAATTATGGGAGGAGTGGCGTCATGCCAACGGCTTTTGAAATTGAAAAAAGTCTGTTCGACCTCTCGCCCAAATCCGGGGCCATGGACTGGGACAACGTGGGATTGCTGGTAGGCGACCCAGCGGCGGAGATCCAGCGCGTCCTGGTGGCGCTGGATGCCACGGAATCCGTGGCGGACGAGGCCGCTTCCAAGGGCTGTGAGCTGATTGTGTCCCATCACCCGATCATGAACTGCCGGTGGCTTCCGGTGCAGTCCCTGCGGGAGGACACGCCTCAGGGACATCTGCTGCGAAAGCTGACACGGGCGAATATGAGCGTGATCTGTATGCATACAAATCTGGATGTGGCGAAGGGCGGCGTCAACGACGTACTGGCCCGGACTTTGCGATTGGAGGACCCTGGGCCGTTTCTGGAGGATGGTCTGGGCCGGATTGGGCAGCTCCCCGCGCCCATGGCGCTGGAGGATTTCGTGGCGCGGGTTTCCGCGGCGCTGGGCTGCTGCGGCGTGCGATACGCCGACGCGGGAAAGCCGGTGCGGCGTGTGGCTGTGGGCGGAGGCGCCTGCGGCGAGTACACCGACGCAGCGGCCGCCGCAGGGTGCGACACCTTCGTCACCGCCGACCTCAACTACCATGCGTTTCTGGATGCGGCAGGGAAGGGCGTCAACCTGATCGACGCGGGCCATTTCCCAACGGAGGACCCGATCTGTCAGGTGCTGGTCTCCTACTTACAGGACAAATTCCCCGCGCTTTTCGTTGAAAAATCCGCTTCCCATCGGGAAGTCATTCAATACTACGTCAAAGGAGAATAAACATATGTCTGGACATTCCAAGTGGCATAACATCCAAAAGACCAAGGGCGCGGCTGACGCAAAGCGCTCCGCGGCGTTCACCAAGGTGGCCAAGGAGATCATCGTGGCCGTGAAGGAAGGCGGCGGCAGCGGTGACCCCAACAACAACTCCCGTCTGGCCACCGTTATCGCCAAGGCCAAGGCTGTGAATATGCCTAATGAAAACATCAAGCGCACCATCGAAAAGGCACTGGGCGCGGGCAACACCGAGAGCTTTGAAGCCATCACCTACGAGGGATACGGTCCCGGCGGCGTGGCCGTCATCGTGGAAGCCCTGACCGACAACCGCCAGCGCACCGCGCCGGATGTCCGCCACGCCTTTGACAAGTGCAACGGCAATATGGGCGCGCCTGGCTGCGTCAGCTGGTCTTTCGACCGAAAGGGCGTCATCGTCATTGACAACGAGGACGGCGAGCTGGACGAGGATACCGTGATGATGGACGCGCTGGACGCCGGCGCCGCCGATTTTGAGGCCGACGGTCCGGCTCTTGAGATCACCACCGACCCCGATTCGTTCAACGCCGTGGTGAAGGCGCTGGAGGAGAAGGGATACAGCTTCGTCAACGCCGACATTGAGATGGTCCCGCAGAACACTATCGTCCTCTCCAGCGAGGGCGACGTGAAGAACATGGAGCGCCTCATCGACATGCTGGAGGACAACGACGATATCCAGAACGTCTGGCACAACTGGCAGGAGGACTGAGCGGAAAGCCGCCAAATCCACGCGCAACCCTCTGCGGAAACCTTCATGGTCCGAATTGGAAAGAGCAAGCGTCCGGAAGCGATTTGCTCCCGGACGTGTTTTCATTCCCGTGCCTTCAACAAAACTTTTGTTTTGTTGAATAGATGGCAAAATACGTTCAGACACTACGCGGCAGGGAGGCCACCCGTTTCCGCCACGATTCCGCTGTCGCGCCCCGTTCCAGTCTCTATTACATAACGCTGACTCTTCCAGTTGCCGTGATAGTTTCTGTCCCTATCCCGGGACTATTTTGCAAAACGGTTAAATTTATAGGCGGAGACCGAACAAGCCCCGGCGGCGTGTTCCGCAGCCGGGGCTATATCTTGTGCAAGCAAAACTGTAAGCCGGGTTCTGTATTTGACAGTCATCTATCTCGACGCGCCGTCGCCGACGCGCTCAAGCCACCTCCCGGAAGCGGTCGGGCCGACCTATTGCTTCCCCACGGTGTTGCTCCGGATAGAGTTTACAGCGGCGGACTGTCTCCAACCGTCGGGTGAGCTCTTACCTCGCCTTTCCATCCTTACCGTCTTTTGCCGATCCACGGGAATCGACGTTCCGCGCTCCGCCCGGAAGCGGTGCTAGCCGGCGCGGTGCCAACTGCCATGGAACGGAAAAAGACGGCGGTATTTCTCTGTTGCACTTTTCCTGAAGTCGCCTTCGGCGGGCGTTACCCGTTATCCTTGCCCTGTGGAGCCCGGACTTTCCTCATAGACGGCCTTTCGGCCTGCCCACGCGACTGTCTGTTTTACTTGCTT
>JAEWYA010000001.1 GCA_023395775.1 Bacillota bacterium | reverse complement strand
GATTTGGACTTGTTGGCGGAGAAGCGCTGGATAAAAAGCTGAAGCTCCTTGATCTTGTCTTCGTTTTTCCGGTTCTGGTCCTTCATCATCTTCTGAACCATCTGGCTGGACTCGTACCAGAATTCGTAGTTACCCACGTACATCTTGATTCTGCCGTAGTCCACGTCCACGATGCTGGTGCAGACATTATTCAGGAAATACCGGTCGTGGCTCACCACGATAATGAGGCCCTCGTACTCCATCAGGAAGTCCTCCAGCCACTCGATGGCCTGAAGGTCCAGATGGTTGGTGGGTTCGTCCAGCAAAATGATGTCCGGCTTTCCGAACAGCGCCT
The DNA here is from genome assembly GCA_023395775.1 of Bacillota bacterium. Taxonomy (GTDB): domain Bacteria; phylum Bacillota; class Clostridia; order Oscillospirales; family Oscillospiraceae; genus Oscillibacter. Next base: position 4,421 of record JAEWYA010000001.1, on the reverse strand, counting down.
GGGCAAGCAGTACCTTCACCTTTTCCTTGGCGGTAAGGGAGGACATCTGACTGTACAAAATGTCGTTGGAGAGACCCAAACCCTGAATCAGGCGGCTGGCATCGGACTCCGCCTCCCAGCCGTTCATGTCGGCAAACTCGGCCTCCAGCTCGCTGGCTTTTACGCCGTCCGCGTCGGAGAAGTCCTCCTTCTCGTACAGGGCGTCCTTCTCCTTCATGATGTCGTACAGGCGCTGGTTGCCCATAATGACGGTGTCCAGCACGGTGTACTCGTCATACCGGAAATGGTCCTGCTTCAAAACCGACATCCGCTGGTTCGCGGAGATAACAACCTCGCCGGTAGAGGGTTCCAGTTCTCCGGAGAGAATGCGGAGGAACGTGGTCTTTCCCGCGCCGTTGGCGCCGATGATGCCGTAGCAGTTGCCGGGCGTAAATTTGAGATTCACGTCCTTGAACAGCGCTTGGCCGCTGAAATTTAGGCTGACTTCACTGACTGTAATCATTCTTGTTTTCCTTTTTAATAGTTTTCGTATTTCAGCGCGACAGCAGGCGTGCAAAAGCACGTCTGCTGTCCGCATGATTGCACACTTACATAGTATAACTCAAATCTGTGCGCGATGGAAGATCTTTTTGCCCTTTTTGATGACAATTCCGTCGCCGGAGAAATCGTCCCGGTCAAAGACGTCGGAGACCTCCGGCTTTTTGTCGTTGACCGTCACGCCGCCCTGCTGCACCAGCCGTCGGGCCTCGCCGTTGGAGGCGCAGAGGCCGCAGGCTGTCAGCAGGTTCAAAACGCCGATCTTCCCGCCGTCGAACTGAGCGTCGGTCAGGACGGTGGCGGGCATGTGCTCCGCGTCGCCCGCGCCGGTGAAGAGGCGTTTTGCGGTCTCCTGCGCCTTTTCCGCCTCGGCCTCGCCGTGGACCAGCTTTGTCAGCTCATAAGCCAAAATCTCCTTGGCCCGGTTGAGCTGGCTGCCCTCCCACGCGTCCATGGCGTCGATCTCCTCCAGCGGCAGGAAGGTCAGCATCCGGATGCATTTGAGCACGTCCGCGTCGCCCACGTTCCTCCAGTACTGATAGAAGTCGAAGGGGCTGGTCTTGGCGGGGTCCAGCCACACCGCGCCGGAGGCGGTCTTGCCCATCTTCTTCCCCTCTGAGTTCAAGAGCAGAGTGATGGTCATGGCGAAGGCGTCCTTGCCCAGCTTTTTACGAATCAGCTCCGTGCCGAACAGCATGTTGCTCCACTGGTCGTCACCGCCGAACTGCATGTTGCAGCCCACAGTCTGGAACATATGGTAGAAGTCGTAGGACTGCATGATCATATAGTTGAATTCCAGGAAGGAAAGGCCCTTTTCCATCCGCTGCTTATAGCACTCCGCCCGCAGCATGTTGTTCACGGAAAAGCATGCGCCAACCTCTCGCAAAAGTTCCACATAGTTCAGCTTCAGGAGCCAGTCGGCGTTGTTGATCATTATCGCCTTGCCTTCGCCGAACTCGATGAACCGTTCCATCTGCTTTTTAAAGCAGTCGCAGTTGTGTTGAATTGTCTCCGGCGTCATCATCTGGCGCATGTCCGTCCGGCCGGAGGGGTCGCCGATCATGCCGGTGCCGCCGCCGATCAGGGCGATGGGCCGGTTCCCCGCCATCTGTAGACGCTTCATCAGGCACAGGGCCATGAAATGCCCCACGTGCAGGCTGTCCGCCGTGGGGTCAAAGCCGATATAGAACACGGCCTTTCCGTTGTTCACCAGCTCCCGGATCTCCGCCTCGTCGGTCACCTGTGCGATCAGGCCCCGGGCCTTCAATTCCTCGTAAATTTCCATTGTCTTATTTCTCCTGTCTTCCTATCGTTCGAATTTGGGACAGGACGCGGAAAAAACGCCCTCCGTCCCATGGGGACAGAGGGCGAATCGCTTCGCGGTACCACCTCTGTTCGCGCCGCCCTCGCGGACGGACGCCTTCGGCCGTGCCATCACACGGCAGCGCTGTAACGGGCGCGCCCGGCGCACGCCTACTGGGCCGTTTTCAGGCCGTTGGGGTGCCGGTTCAGAGGTGTATTCGCCCGCCGTCGCTCTCCCCTTTTCACCGATCAGGGGTTCTCTTTGCAGCGCCGTGCGGGGTACTATTCCCCATCATCACTGTATACAGGAGGTACTATATCCGATTTTTTTCTGTTTGTCAAGGAAAAGGATTTTTTCCGGCGCCTTTTTTCCGGCGCTTTTTCAAAAGGCCGCGAAAGGGAGAAGCCGATCAGTACTTGCCCAGATCCGCGGAACCGTCCGCGCTGGCGGTTTTGCCGAATTGGAAGTCGTTCCCCGGCAATATGGCGTTCAGCGCCACTCCCGCGATGGCGGCGATGGCCAGTCCCGTCAGCGTCACATGCGCGCCCGCCACGGTGAAGGTCAGCCCGCCGCAGCTGTTGAAGCCAAGGCCCGAGACCAGAATGACCGCCGCGATGATGAGGTTGCGGCTGCGGGTGAAGTCCACCTGATTTTCCACCACGTTCCGTACGCCCACGGCGGAGATCATGCCGTAGAGGATGAAGCTGACGCCGCCGATGACCGCCGCGGGGATGGAGTTGATGACGGCGGCAAATTTGGGACTGAAGGACAGCACCACCGCGTAGATCGCCGCCAGACGCACTACCTTCGGGTCGTACACCCGGCTGAGAACCAGCACGCCGGTGTTCTCACCGTAAGTGGTGTTGGCGGGTCCGCCGAACATGCCGGCCAGCGATGTTGCAAGGCCGTCGCCCACCAGCGTGCGGTGAAGACCCGGGTCCTCCAGGAAGTTCTCCCCCACCGTGGCGGAGATGGCGGAGATGTCGCCCACGTGCTCCATCATGGAGGCGATGGCGATGGGCGCCATGACGAGGATGGCGGACAAGTCGAACTTTGCCAATACGAAGGGCTGCAGGCCGAAGAAGCCGGCCTCCCCCACGGCGGTGAAGTCTACCTGTCTGGTAAGCAGCGCCACCGCGTACGGGATGGCCACCCCCAGCAAAATGGGAATGATTTTCAGCATGCCCTTTCCCCAGATATTGAATACGATGATGACCGCCATGGCCAGCAGCGCCAGAGGCCAGCAGGCGGACGCGTTTGTCACGGCGGAGGGAGCAAGAATCAGGCCGATGAGGATGATGATGGGCCCGGTGACCACCGGCGGGAAATAGCGCATGACCTTGTAGGGGCCCATCACTTTAAAGAGAAGCGCCAGCACCAGATACAAAAGGCCCGCCACTACCACGCCGCCCAGGGCGTAGGGCAGTTTTTCCGCGCCGGTCATGTCGGCGTATATCCCGCCGTTCAAATCCGCCACCGCGGCGAAGCCGCCCAGATATGCGAAGGAAGAGCCTAAGAAAGCCGGGACCTTGAATTTTGTGCAGGCGTGGAACAGCAGCGTTCCAAGTCCCGCGAACAGCAGCGTGGTCTGGATGGACAGAGGCAGACCGTATCCCCTGACGATGATGGGCACCAGCACGGTAGCGCCGAACATGGCGAACATATGCTGCAAGCCCAGCAGCAGCATTTTGGGGATACCCAGGGTTCGGGCGTCCCGGACGGGACCGGAATTTTTCTCGTTCATGGCAGGTGTTCTCTCCTTTTGCGCAAAAAAATACCGGCACAACGGCCGGTTAAACAGGAAAAGCAAAAAAGGCGGCGCCATAATTCTTCCACATCGTCATGACACTGCCCCCTTTCGCTCTTTTCCGTATGATTATACAGAAGCAACGGATGAATTGCAAGAGTGGATTCACCTGGGTTTGTAAAAAAAATCCCTGCGAATTTGGTGATTATGACGGCGGCCTCCTGTTTCCGGGAGACCGACGGTCGAGGTTTGCATGTTTGAAGCTCACTTGGTATACGACCGCTCTACATTTACTATCGCAAAATAGCTGCCGTCCAGCGCCTGTACCGCCGCGCAGATCTCGGATCGCACCCGCTCGTCGGCGAGCCGGAACTTGAATGGCACCACCGCGTCGAAAATCAGGTTCGTGTGGGTTGGTCCCGCCACCATGCGGAAGTCGTGAATGGATATCTGGCCGTCGATGCGGTTCACCAGCGCCGCCACCTTTTTGCGGGTCTCTTCCGTGATCCCGTCGTCCACCACGATGGGGTCCATGTGGATCACCGTCTCGCAGCCAAGCTTTTTCTTCAGCTCCGTTTCAATGTTGTCGATCTCATCGTGAATGTCCAGCACGTTTTCATTGGCGGGGACCTCCGCGTGAAGGGAGATCATCCGGCGGCCGGGACCGTAATCATGGACGATAAGGTCATGGATGCCCAGAATGCCCGGATGTGCCATCACGATGTCCCGGATGCCGGCCACAAATTCGGCGGAGGGCGGCTGGCCCAGCAGGGGGTCCAGCGTGTCCCGTCCGGAGCGCCGCCCGGACCAGATAATGAACAGCGCCACCAGGAT
>JAEWYA010000192.1 GCA_023395775.1 Bacillota bacterium | reverse complement strand
TATGGTTGGAGCCTTTCGTGAACCGTCATGCGGTAGGATAGTGAAACCAATCCACAGCATCCCAAACAGTGTAGCATATAGCCCTTGGAGAGGGGCTTTAAAAACTACTACTCTATAATACGAGGATGAAGTGTATGGAATATGAGATCGTAGAGCTGAAGGCCCGCACGGTGGTAGGCATGGGGACTCGCGTCCGCAATGACGCGCCGGATATGGTGCAGAAAATCAGCGGCGTCTGGGGCGCTTTTCTGGGCAGCGAGCGGGCAAAGCTGAACAGCGCGCCCGACGCGCCCTGTCTGGGCCTGTATACGAATTATGACTGGTCCGACGGCAGCTATGATATGTTTGCCGCCACGGAGAGCGGGGAGTGCCCGGAGGGGTTTCAAAGGATCGTCATCCCCGGCGGAAAATACGCCAAGTTCACATTTCATGGCGACGTGCAAAAAGCGACCGCCGACGCTTGGGACAAGATCTGGGCGGAGCCGCTGCCTCGGGCCTGTCAGGTGGATTTTGAGGAATACGGCCAGCTGGGCCCGGACGGTCAGGCAGACATCAGCATCTGCATCGGATTAGCCGATCTCTGCCAGTCCTGCGGAATGCCCATGACCGGCGACGAACTGCGCGGTACGGAGAAGGACGGGAGCAGGAGCGCCGACTACTGCTGCTACTGCTATCAAAAGGGCGCTTTCACTGCCGATTGCACCATGGAGGAAATGATTGACTTCTGTCTGGACACGGAAGAGGGGAAAAAGCTCTATACCGATCGGGAGCAGGCCCGCAAAAAGATGCTGGAGTATTTTCCCACGCTGAAACGGTGGAGTAACGCGAAAAGGTAATCGTGCGCACCGTTTTTGCGAGATGCCCAGGACACAGCGACGAGCTTTTCCGGGGAGCCGCATGTCGTTGACAGCCGCCGCAGCGCGCGGTAACCCCGCCTGAATAAAAAAAGCAGTCCCCCATTCAAAATACAAATTGTATTTTGAATGGGGGACTGGTCCTATTTGTTATCAAATCATGCGGCAGGAAGCGGGGAAATCACTGCATTGGGATCGGTCCCGCCGGGATTGCTTTCCTCTGAGGGGATGGGCGTCTCAGGCGTCACCGGGGTGGCGCCGTTTTCGGGAGCAGTAGAGGGCGTCTCCGGCGTGGCGCCTGTCTCCGTGCCGGTCTCCGGAGTTGTAGAGGGTGTCTCCGGCACAGGAACCTCAGAGGAGGTCCCCCCGGTAGGGACGCTGGGCAGAGCGGGTCCCTTTGAAATGACCTTGTTGCGGACCTTGTAGTCACTGCTGGCTTCAAAGTTGCTGGAGATGAGCTTCCCGCTGCCGTCATAGAGATTGCGGTAAGTCTCCACCTTGTAGCCCGTGTAGGGAGTGGTCTTCACCTTCTCCGCCCCGGCGGGGAGGGTTGGGTCGTCCTCGTATACGGTCTTGTATTCCGTGGTAGAGAGGACTTTGTTGGTCATCTTCACGGTGACGTCGTCGGTCTTGGTGCCGTACAGCGTCATGGTAAGGTAGCCCTTGGAATACACGGATTGAATTTTGACAGGATAATCCGTGTTGTTGCGGAAACGGTAATTAGGGCCGCCCCAGCTGACGGTGGCGTCCATGCCCTTTGGGATATACGCGGGAACATAGCGGTGGGCGTACCGCTCCACGATCTCCAGATTCGACTTCAGCGTGGCCAGATAAAGCGTGGAGGACGGCTGGCACACGCCGCCGCCAATCTCGTCCACCGTCTCGCCCTGCACATAGGCGGGCGCGGGCTGATAGCCCCGGGCGGTTGTCCGCTGGCCCACCACCTCGTTGTAGTCAAAGATATCACCGCTGTTCAAAACCGTCCCGCTGACGGAGGCGGAAGCCAGCTTCACATTGCTGATGCGGGCGGCGCTGCCGCCCACATGGGTGGTATAGGACCCCAGCAGGTCCCGGAACAGAACGGGCTTCAGCTGCTCCGCCGTGACGGCGGGATATTCGATGACGGCCGGAATTTCCAGTGTGTCACCGGGGGCCGCGGAGTCCATCATGGACTGCGCCTGGGCCACGTCGAATTCTGCGCCGGTCTTCTCGGGAATGATGCTCCGGGTGGCGGCGTTATACCCGGCGTTTTTCATTTCGCCGGAGACCTGATCGTAGACCTGCTGGGCGGTCATGGTTTGAGCGCTCTCCGTGGCATAGGGTGCGTCCAAAGAGAGATCGCGGTCCCAGCTGCCATCCTCCAGCTCCTGCGCCAGCTTTTCCGAGTCGACGGTCCGACCATCCTTTGCCATATGGATCAGCAGGGCGGAATCCTCCATCTCATAGGAGGTGTTCTGACTGGAATAGGAGAGGGAATCTGCCGTGGTCTGAGCAGACGAAAGGGTCTGCTCCGCGTCCGGGGAAATCATGTCCGCGGCGTCACAGGAGGCGCCGGAATTGGTCAGGTATCGCCAACCGAGCGTGAGAAGGCTGCCCTGCAAATTTTTCTGATAGGCGCTCTGCGCAAGAGCTGAGGTGTCGGTTGTGACGCCCAGGTCGGACAGAGCAATGTAGGCGTCCGGCGCGGAGGCCCGCTCCGGAATCTCATCCAGGGCCGCATCATAGAGGTAAACGCCAATTTTCAGGCTCGGAAGGGCCTTATCCAGCTTCCGCGCGGCTTGGGTCACCGTCAGACCGCCCAGATCCTGGCCCAGAACTTCGGTATTCTTCCAGATGACACCGCTGTTGGCAGCGTAGGCGCACAGCCCCGCATATCCAGCCGCCAGAGCACCCAGCAGTAAGAAGGGTATGGCGACGGACAGTCTGGAATGCTTTTTCTGCTGCTCCTGCACGACCACAGTATCCATTGGTTCCTCCCTGCGCGTTCTGAATTGGAACAAAAAGCTCTTAACCGACATCAGTATAACACGTTTTTGGAGGAATGACGTTACAATCCTGTAACAATGCAGGCGCTTTGACATGAATATCTCTGGGAATGCGGATGGTTAAAATAATGGCCTCGTCCGTTTCCTCCCGTTGGCTTTTGGCGTCGATTCCGGCACTTTGGATAATCTGCAGTCCGTGGTCAACACTGTTGAGGAACAGCCGTACGTCCTTGATGATATATGCACGCCGTCCTTTGAGCGGCAGGTGCCTTAGGGCCTCGATCCGCCGCTGGACATACTGCTCCGTCTGGGCCACGTTCAGCCCTGCCGCAGCTGCGTGCTTTACCGCCGCCAGCCGCTCATTCTCGCTGTCAAGACGCAGCAGTACCCGGGCGTGGCGCTCGGTCAGGCCGCTCTCCGTCAGAACCCGGCGGCATTCCGGAGACAGCCGCAGCAGCCGCAGCTTGTTGGCCAGGGCGGAGGGGGACAGGCCCAGCTTTTTAGCCGCGGCCTCCTGTGTCATGCCGGTCTTTTGAACAAAGGCGGAGATGGCGTCTGCCTCTTCGAAGTAGTGCAGGTCCTCCCGCTGCAAATTTTCTACCAGCGCCAGAAGAGCAGACCCAGCGTCGTTGGCGGACCATTCGAGGCATGGGACATTGGAAAGACCCGCCAGTTTTGCCGCCCGGAGCCGCCGCTCGCCCGCCACCAGTTCCCATTGGTCTTCCCCCCGGCGGCGTACGGTCAGGGGCTGCAAAATTCCGTTTTCTCGGATGGAGGCGGCCAGCGCTTCCAGCGTTGTCGGGTCGAAGACCTGCCTTGGCTGGGCCGGGTTGGGAGAAACACTCCCAATGGGCAGCATAAGGACCCGCTGTTCCAATTCCATGAAAACGCCCCCCTGTATAGTTTCCTATATTTTACAGACAAGCACTGAAAAAAGGATGCCTTTTCCGTCGAACCGGATAAAAATCGAAAGACATAAAAAGCAAACGGAAAAAATACAGAGGGTAATCTTTGCAATCTCATGCCCAGACGGCACAGCCGGTGTTATGCCGATAAAAAGACGACAGCGGATTTAGCCGCTGCCGCCAATAAAATCTTCTGCGCGCCTGTGAAAATGGAAACCCGGAATATCCTGCGCCGCCCGCAATAGAGGCGTGCAGCATGGCGGTCTTTGTGCCGCCTTAATATTTATATTCGGCAAGAATCATTTCCGGAAGATCGGCGCCGCTGCGCTGGATTGCCTCCCAGTTGGTTAGAAGCTCCAACAGAGCGTCAATCACAGCCGTTTCTCTCAAATGCGCATAACTCTTGTAGCAGTTGAAGGATTCTTCGTATCCCGCCGAGAGCAGAGGATAGTCCGCCAGTTCATAGACGGGAGACTGCACGGACGAAGTAATTGCAATCATCTTCAACCCTTTTTCTTTTGCCAGCTTCATGCCCTGTATGATTTGCTTGGAGCTGCCGGAATGCGATATGGCAATTACAATGTCCCCGTCGGTAGCCAGATTAATATGGTTCATAAAGTATTCGGGAGCAACGTCATAGATGCAGCGAATTCCCAAGCGCCCCAGGCGAAACCCCATGTACAGAACCAGCGGCATGGTATTGCCAACGCCGATTATGTAGATTTCGTTGGCTTGCTTGATTAACTCAACGCTGGCTCGCACCGCTTCTCCGTTGATGCATTCCCCCACATCCAGCAGCTTTTGTGCGTATCCGTTAAAAAGGAGCTGGATTGCATTCGGCTGCTTCTGTACCCCCTCATCATCGGGATCGTTTCGACCGACATCTTTTGCAAGCGACAGACGAAGCTGATAGTACCCTTCATAACCCAAATGATGGCACATACGGATAACCGTGGCATCGCTTACTCCGCTTCTGCGCGCAAGCTGCGCCACGTTGATATTGATCGTTTCCGTAGGGTGAGCCAATACGTATGAAGCAACCTTGCGTTCCGCGGTATAGATTTTGCCGTAATTCTCCTTTATAACTTCCAAAACAGATTTCTCACTCATTCAACCGGTTCCTTTCCAATACACAACACATTAGCAATTGACATTTTTACTGTAAGACGCCTATCGGGGCGGATCAAGGCACAGTTCTGGAACTTTATCCGGAGATGGAGGGTAACGCAAAAGCCGCTCGCCGGCAGGCACGGAAAAAATCCTCCGCGTGCCGGAGCGGGGTATACTCCTTTTTGCTGGGATTGTTATGCTCAAAGTATAAGGAAAAAGTTTTTAAAAATCAAGACATAGAACGTTTACAAAGAAATTAAATTTTTTCAGAAATTTAAAAAGAGCGGATCCACCATGAAAAACCATGTGTGAAATATTATTTTTTTGCTCCCTTTTACTTTGAATCTATACGATAATTTTTCGGATACTCGGTGAATACTTGTCAAAACAACATAAAAATTTTAAAAAAATAGGTTGTTTTGTGCATTGCAAGCAATAGCTGCGACAGCGTATAATAGCCATAAATTCGAAAAGAAATAAAATTACATTTCACAACAGCCTGAAAATCAGATTACGGCGGGAGGAATTGGCGTCAAATGGACTATCGGAGCCGCTATGAAGAATTCTTGGATCAGAGCATGCGTACCACTTCCTGTATGGATCCGAAAGTACCGCATCTCGCCATAGGTTATACAAGTGATCTGGACGTAGTGCTCATGTGGGAACAGAGCGTATTCGATGCGCTGATCGCTCAGCACCTACGCGGGATTCCCGCATTTGAAGAGAGTCAGACAATCGACAGTTTGGAAGACCTTGCCGGTGTCCTGGCTTATTATGTCATTCATGGATTGGGCGGAGAGATGGAAATTTCTTCACCTGAGATCTGCGATTGGCTGGTCAACCATTTCGAGTCCGCAAAGGCCCTTGGCGGAACGGGCGCGCAGTGCGGCGCGGCACTGGGCACAATCGGATACCCGGCTGTAATTCACATCAGCGACAAGTGCCGGCAGGTCTGCGAATTTTTGGATTATCCATCTATCACGGCTGTAAAAAACGGATGCCTGGTAAGAGTTCCGGCCATAGCTGGCAATGATATGCCTGTTTATCATTTTATCTGTCAGTACAGCAAAGGAACCACGGTTACAGTGGATGGCAAAACCTATGTCGCTCCTGAATCCAACCGATTGATCCTGGAATTTGACACAATCCATAAGCACTTCCGGGCGGATGCGGAGTATTACGCCTATTTGGAAGAACATGCAAAAGAGATTCGCGCGCTTTCGATTTCTGGCTTCAACAGCATTGTGGACCCGAAGACCGCCCAGGATGAGCTTAAGCCCCTGATTGCACATTTTCAGCGATTAAAGGCGGCCAACCCGGACCTGATTATCTATTTGGAAAGCGCACATTACCTCTCGGGCAAAGTCCGTGAGACCGTATTTGAGCTGCTCGGCCCCTCCATTGACATTCTTGGCATGAATGAAGAAGAAGTCATGGCTCACACCGCTTTGGAGGGAATGCGCACAGACAAGAGCGATTTCGACAGCATTGTGCGCGGTCTTGCATTTATACTGAACCTGTATCGGACACGCGGTATGATTCTGCATACGAAGGACTATTCCGCCTATTATGGCGAAGAGCTTCCGGTGGACATTGAGCTGGGGCTGACTGCCGGAAATTTACTGAGCGGAACAAGAGCGCGCGTCGGACATTACGGGAATTTGAAAGAATGCCGGGAGAGCCTTCAGTACGGGTTCTCAGAAACGGGCCTGGAGTTTTACGCGAAAGTGGACGCCTGGCGTCAGACCCATCCGGAAAAGCAGCTGATCGTCGTTCCAAGCCGGTATCTGGAGCAGCCCAAATGTACCATTGGTTTGGGCGACACATTCGTGGCCGGCGTATTGACTTGCTTTGCATGAAAAAGACTGCCAACGGAACCAGAATATGAACTGTGGAGCGGATAAAATGGCATATTATATGGGCGTTGACGTGGGAACCTCCAGCTTGAAAACAATTCTTGCCGACGAAAAGGGAGTCGTACTTGCCGGCTGCGCGAAAAACTATCAGTTCAGCTCCCCGTGCAGCGGCTATGCCGAGCAGGATCCGGAGGAATGGTGGTCCGCGGCTGTGGAGACCATTCGTGCCGTGCTGAAGGAAACGCACCTGTCAGGGGATCAGATCGAAGGGATCGGGTTTTCGGGACAGATGCACGGGCTGGTTGCGCTGGGAGCTCACGGCGAGCCTGTTCGCAGGGCGATTTTACACTGCGACGCCCGTTCTACCAGGCAGCTTGCAGAAATCACGCGTACGCTGGGGCCGCAGGGCGTGCGGGACGAGCTGATGAATCCCGTTTTCACCGGATTTCTCCTGCCCAGCCTGCTGTGGGTCCGGGACGAAGAACCTGAAAACTACGCGAAGATCGAAAAAGTTTGTCTGCCCAAGGATTATATTAAATTCCGGCTCACGGGAGAGCTCACCAGCGATTATTCCGACGCCGGGGCGACCCTGGCCTTTGATTTGAAAAATTCCTGCTGGAACAAGAAAATTCTAAAAGCGTTTCACTTGCCGGGGGAGTGGTTCCCGCCCTGCTATGACAGCTATGCCGCAGTGGGAACCGTAAGCCCGGAGGCAGCCGCGCAGACGGGACTTTCCACCAGGACGAAGGTTGTTGCGGGCGGCGGCGATCAGGTTATGCAGCGCCTTGGCAACGGGGCTGTTGATGATACGGCCGCCACGTTGAATATCGGTACAAGCGGCCAGGTGTGCTTCCAAAGCGCGGCGCCGCTGCTGAATCCCGCGCTCAATACAAATATGTTCTACGGGTTTGATAAAAACACCTGGATCTTATACGGCGCCATTATGAATGCCGGTCTCAGCCTGAGCTGGTGGCGCAGTATTATTCGGAATAAAAGTTACGATGCTCTGAACGCAAGCGTGGAAAAAGTTCCGGTGGGAAGCAGAGGGTTGATATTTTTGCCCTATCTGAATGGGGAGCGCACTCCCCACCTGAACCCCAATATCAGCGGCGCGTTTATCGGCGCCAATTTGGATACGACTCGCGCATGTATGAGCCGGGCCGTGATGGAGGGTGTCACCTATGCGTTGTATCAATGTCTGGAAATCTGCCGGAGTCTGGATTTGCACGCAGACGTTTTGATTTCCTCCGGCGGCGGCTCCCGCAGCCGCGTGTGGAGACAAATTCAGGCGGACGTTTTTGGGATTCCCTTAAAGGTGGCGCAGTCGGAAGAACAAGCCTGCTTGGGCGCCTGTGTCTGCGCGGCGGTAGGCTGCGGACAGTATGCCTCTGTGGCGCAGGCGTGCCGTGCGATGGTAAGATACCATGATTGGATGGTGGAGCCCATCGCCGAAAACCATGAGCGATATCAGGAATTCTATCAGCTTTTTAAAGAGATATATTCCTCGTCGGGAGGCGTACTTGAAAAAGCGGCGCTTATGGGACGCAGATAAATTGAATGACGGGATCGGGAGGCAAGTAATGGATTCTTACAAGTACATCCTGGAATGCCATGACCTGAGCAAATCCTTCGGCGGAACGCATGCATTGTCAAATGTGGATATGATGATCCGCCCCGGAACAGTACATGCGCTGATGGGAGAAAACGGCGCGGGTAAGTCCACCTTGATGAAATGCATCATTGGGCTGCATGCGCAGGATTCCGGAACCATCACGTTTGAGGGTGAGCCCTATAACATCAAAAACCCGGCCGAGGCAGCAATGCGCGGGGTGGCAATGGTTCATCAGGAGCTGAACGTAGAGCCGTATCTGACGATTGCAGAAAATATCTATCTGCACCGGGAGGATGCGAACGGACCTTTTCTGAATAAAAAAGCCACGCTGAAAAGAGCGCAGAAGCTTCTGGACGACTTTGGATTTGATGCGCCGGCCAAGATGGAAATGCAGAGTTTGCCGCTGGCAAAAGCGCAGATGGTGGAAATTATCAAGGCGGTCTCACAAAATGCGCGGCTCATCATTATGGATGAACCGACTTCCTCCCTTGACAGCGAGGAGACGGAGCATCTGTTTCAGACAATTCGCAACTTAAAGGCCCAGGGGAAGACGATTGTTTACATCTCTCACCGCATGGAAGAAATTTATCAGATTTGTGATGACTACACCGTATTCCGTGACGGGCGCTCCGTAGGTACCGGCCAGGTGGCCGATATCACCTCGGCCGATCTGATTACGCTGATGGTTGGCCGAGAGGTAAAGAACGTTTTCCCCAAAACGGAATGTGAGATCGGCGAAGTTGCTCTGGAAGTCAAGAACCTGACCGGAAAGGGCTTTACGGATATCAACTTCCAGGTGCATAAGGGAGAGATCCTGGGCTTGACGGGTCTTGTGGGCGCGGGACGTTCGGAGACGATGAATGCGATTTTTGGGCTGGCCCCTCCTCTCGGCGGACAGATCCTTCTTGAGGGGAAGGAACTTAAAAATAGGAGCACCACGCAGGCAATTGCCAGTGGCATCGTCATGGTCAATGAGGACCGAAAGCGGTACGGCCTGTGCCTCATGCGCTCTCTGCGGGAAAACATTTCCCTGCCGAATCTCAGGGCTCGCCAGAAAAAGATCATTGTGAATCAAAAACGCGAAAAAAGGGAATGCGCCCAATATGCCAAGGAGATGACCGTCAAGTCGGCCGGCTTGGAGATTGAAGCGCTGAGCCTGTCCGGCGGCAATCAGCAAAAGGTGGTCCTGGCCAAGTGGCTGATGGCGAATCCCAAGGTGCTGATTCTGGATGAGCCTACCCGCGGCGTGGACGTCGGCGCCAAGGCGGAGATTCATACGCAGATCTGCAAGCTGGCTGCCCGGGGGATTGCCGTGATTATGATTTCTTCCGAACTGCCCGAAATCATGGGCATGAGCGACCGGATTCTGGTCTATCACGAGGGACGGATAAACGGAGAAATTCTGCGCAAAGATATCCTCTCCGGGGCAGTGACTCAGGAGACCATTCTGGCAAAAGAATTCGGGCAATAAAAGGAGAGTAGAGACATGGGTAGATTAAGAAGGGAAAAGATCCTGGGGATGGATCAGACGGATTTTACACTGTTCATGCGGCGCTACGGCATAGGCTTGGTTTTGGTGGCAATGTGTATTTTCCTGACGTTTGCATCTCCCAACTTTACCAAACCGACGAACCTGCTTTCCATCCTGAATTCAGTTGCCGTCAACGGCTGCATTGCCTTTGGAATGTGCGTGGTCATCACGGGCGGCGGCATCGATCTGTCAGTCGGCTCCATGCTGGCGCTGGGATCGGTTATGATCGGCAAGATGCTCGATACCACGGGAAACAACCTGATAGCCTGCGTGGTCTGCATCGCGATTTGCACCTTCTTCGGATTGATCAACGGCCTTCTGTTGGCAAAATTTGATCTGTTTCCCTTTGTTGTGACGCTGGCAACGCAGCTGTCCATTCGCGGCATCGGTTATCTGATATCCGGCGGTTACTCCGAGGGCCTGTCCAATGTGAACTTCACGAACATTGGAATCGGCAAGTCCTTTGGAATTCCAAACGCCGTCTTTTTTCTGGTTGCGATCCTGATTGTCACTTACATCCTGATGCACCAAACCAAGTTTGGCCGGTATGATTATGCCATCGGCGGCAACAGGGCCGCGGCCATCGCCTCCGGCGTCCCGGTGTTCTGGACCACCGTCGGTACGTATGTCTTCTCAGGCTTCTGCACGGGAGTCGCCGCTGTTTTGATGAGTGCCCGCATTAATGCGGCGCAGCCCAACATCGGCATCGGATACGAGACGGACGCCATCGCGGCGTGCGTAATCGGCGGAACCTCCTTTGCCGGCGGCATTTCCACAATTCCCGGCTGCATGATCGGCATCTTGATGATCGGCGTCATCTACAACGGAATGAACCTGCTGGGCGTCAGCAGTTACTGGCAGACAATCCTCAAGGGCCTGCTCATCCTGCTCGCGCTGCTGCTGGATAGATTTATGAACAGGAAGCATTGATTAACGCTCTGATCGCTTCGGAGCAGCGGTTTCTTGAAGGAAGATCAATGGCCGCTGTGGTATAAAATATGAAGCAATTGGTTTAAATTAAGTTTATTCAAGCCTGGCCAGGCTTAATAAAATAACAAAAGGAGAAAAGAACTATGAAAAAAATTACCCGTCGCTTGTCCTTGCTCACAGCCGCCCTCCTTGCTCTCACCCTGAGTCTTTCCGCATGCGGCTCTTCTTCGACTGCTTCCTCTTCGTCTGCTCCCTCTTCCGCATCCTCCGCGTCTTCCTCCACCGCAGGCAGCGATATCAATGTTGCCTACATCTGCAAAAACACCGTCGACGCCTTCCATCAGACCATCAACACTGCCGCAAAGGATGCACTGGATGGACTGGTTGCCAACGGCTCCATTAAATCCTGGCAGCTGTATGACGGCCAGACCGACCCGGCCACTCAGGTGACTCTGCTTGATACGGCCATTACCAACGGCGCCAACTTCGTTATTTTCCTGCCCGCGGAAGCCGCTGGCTCCGACCCGGTTGTCACAAAGTGCGCAGAGCAGGGAATTCCCTGCATCGTCGTAAACTCCAAGACCAACAGCACGGATGATAAAGCCACCGCCTTTGTTGGTTCGGATGACGTTTTCGCCGGCGAACTGATGGGCAAATACATTCAGGAAAAGTGCCCCAACGGCGGCAAGTACCTGCATATGCAGGGCATTATCGGCAACTCCGCCCAGATCGACCGCGGACAGGGCATTGCCAACACGCTGGGCGCTGACAGCAAGTTCGAGATGGTCGGCGAATATGCTTGCGACTGGTCTGCCGATAAGGCAGTCACCAATGCCACCGACGCCATCACGACCTATGGTGATCAGATTGTGGCAATCGTCTGCGACAACGACGATATGAGCTCCGCTGTTCAGAATTACTGCAACTCCATCGGCCGCACCGACATTTTCTGCATCGGCGTCGACGGCAATGCCGGCCCTCTGGGCATGGTCAAGGCCGGGACTCTGGGCGCAACGGTTCTGCAGGACGGCGCCAGCCAGGTTACCACGGCAATCAATATGATTCCCGATGTGGTTGCCGCCAAGCAGGTGGAAAAGAGCACCATGATCCCCTTTGTTCTGGTTACTCCGGAAAATGTTGACCAATATCTGAAGTAAGATAACCCCGACTTTTTAACTCCAAAGCCCTTTGCCAAAACTGCGGAGTGTCTTTGACCGAGCCGCTCCGCAGTTTTTATAAGGGTTTTCCTTTTCACCGGATGTGAAATAATATTACACAAAAAAGAGCTGTGAAACTTTGACGTCACGTGCGGACTTCTTCTTGCCTACTGCATTCTGCTGGATGGGATGTAAACCTTTGATGAAGATATCAGACAAAACAAGGCTGGGCAACTCTTTTGTGCGGATTATGTACAGCGGTTTCTGTACAGAGCTTCCATTTTTTGCTTTAAAGGAGAAAACGTTATGCTAATGAACATGGTAGACCTGCTGAAGGTCGCAAATGAACATAATTTTGCTGTGCCAGCTTTCAATATTGGAACCGGCATGATTCTCAACGCCGTGATCGAACGCTGCGAGGCGCTGCAGGCTCCGGTTATCCTGGCAATTCATCCCAGTGAGCTGAAGTTCCAGGGCGATCACTTTATCGAGAGCGTCAAAGCCATCGCTAACAAGACGAAGATTCCCTGCGTGATCCATCTGGACCACTCCGGCGAGGCGGATATTTACCGTGCAGTGCGTGACGGTTTTACCTCCGTGATGATTGATGCGTCCTCCCTGCCGTTTGAAGAGAATATTGCCATCACCAAGAAGATTGTTGAGTTCTGCCGCCCGCTGAATGTTTCTGTGGAAGGCGAGCTGGGGACCATCGGTACTACCGGACAGTCCTTCGAGGGTGGTGTGTCTTCCACCGAGATTCGATATACGCAGCCCGAGGAGGCCCGGGAGTTTATTGACCGCACGGGCGTGGATACTCTGGCGATTGCCATCGGCACCTGCCACGGTATTTATCCGAAGGGCTATCAGCCGAATCTGCAGCAGGAACTGCTGAGCAAGGTCAAGGCAATCGTACCCGAGACGCCGCTGGTTCTGCATGGCGGCTCCTCCAATAAAGACAGTGAGATTGCCGAGGCCTGCAAGCGCGGCATCAACAAAATCAATATCTCCTCCGACATCAAGGATGCCTTCTATCAGGAGCTGCGCAACACTCTGAAAGATCCGTATATTCGTGAGCCGTTTGAACTGTATCTCCCCGCCATTGAGGCTATGAACGCGGTGATTGATCATAAGATCGAGCTGTTCAACGATGCTGATAAGGTCAAGTATTATAAACTGGGCTGATTGTTGAATAGTCAAGAGGAGACATGTATCAAAACGGTGCATGTCTCTTTCTGTAAAAAATTTTTTATGAATAGGAGCAAATGAAATGAAACGTTCTGTCATCAACGCCGGTATCGACTGGGCCATCGACACGTGTAAGCGGTTTCAATGCGCGCTGCCGGATTTTGCATATTGGACCCCCGAGCAATGGGAAGAGAAGAAGGACTCCACCGGCTATATGCGCAAGGTTGCCCTGGGCTGGGATGTCACCGACTATGATACCGGTGATTTTGAAAAAGTGGGAGCCGTCCTGTTCACTCTGCGCAACGGCGAGGTAGACCGGCCTGAAGCCGGAACGGTCTATTGCGAAAAGTATATTGTGATGAAGGCGGGACAGCTGCTTCCCTGCCACTTCCACTATTTCAAAACGGAGGATATCATCAACCGCGCCGGCGGTACGCTGCGGGTGTATGTCTGGAACAGCACTCCGGAGGCTGACGGTTATCAGAAGGACCTGAAGAGCGACGTGCATCTGATGTGCGACGGTCAGGCGGTCACGATTCCCGCCGGCGGATACGTGGATATTAAGGCAGGCAACTCGATTACGCTGACACCGTATATCTACCATTCTTTTGTTGCGGTTCAGGAGGATGGCGACCTGGTCGTGGGTGAGGTTTCGCGCGTAAATGACGACGCTGCGGACAATCATTTCAATCCCCCTGTGAATCTTCCGCCCGTTGCTGAGGATGAACCCGCAAGGCATCAACTGTGCGGCGGTTATAAGCAGTGATTGTGGAAAAATGGGAAGTGGAACAGGTTTCACTTCCCGTTTTCTGAAAAAGCGGAGAGGGGGAAACCAATTATGGAAACGATGACTTCCGCCCAAGCGCGGGAGATGCTGCTGGCCTGTGCGGACAAAATTATCCGCAACGAACCGTATCTGACTCGCGTGGACAGCGCCATCGGCGACGGGGACCACGGCATCGGCATGATGAACGGTATGATGGCGGCCCGCGCCTGCCTGGAAACAAGTGCGGAGGAATCCGACGTATATGCGTTATATGCAAAAGTGGGCTCCGCCATGGAAAAAGCCATGGGCGGCGCCTCCGGCATGATCTTTTCCTCACTGTTTACCGGCAATGCCGCGGAGCATGAACCGGCTGAACGGATCACGCCTGCCGATCTGGCAGAGCTGATGGCGGCGGGGCTGAAGACGATTCAGAATATCGGACATGCGCAGCTGGGCGACAAGACCATGGTGGATGCGCTGCAGCCCGCGGTGGAGGCGATGAAGGCCCACAGCGGCGCTTCCTTTGAGGAGATGCTTGCGGCGGCTGAAACGGCGGCGGCTCAGGGCGTGGAAAATACAAAGAAGTATGTGGCAAAATTCGGACGCTCCAAAAGTCTGGGAGAGCGCGCCGTGGGCCATCCGGATGCCGGAGCCGTCAGTACCTGGCTGATCTTCCAGCAAATGCACGATTCAACTTCCGGCACCGTCAGCCCGGACCCCGATTTGAAGGCGCTGCGGGAGACCGAAGCGCCCCAAGAATCTGAGGATGCGGCAGGGGGCAAGAAAAAAATAATCAATGCGCCGCAGGATGTTGTCAAAGAGGAGTGCGAAGGGTTCTTAGCCGCATTTGGCGAGCACTTTAAAGCGGTTGAGGGCGTAAACGGACTGGTTAAAAAAGACATACCGGACGGGAAAACGGCGCTGGTGATCGGCGGCGGGTCCGGTCATGAACCGATGTTCGGCTTTTTCCTGGGAGAAAATCTGGCGGACGCGGCTGCAAGCGGAAACGTATTCGCATCCCCAGACCCAACCACCATTGAGCGCACGGCCGAGGCGGCCGAGCGCGGAGCGGGCGTTCTGTTTGTGTACGGCAACTATGCGGGGGACAATTTGAATTTTGACAGGGCGGCGCAGCATCTTGCCGCCCGGGGGATTCAGAGCAAAACCGTCCGTGTGTGGGACGACGTGGCATCGGCGCCAAAAGAGCGCATCACGGATCGCCGCGGTATCGCTGGTGACGTTTTTGTGCTGAAAATCGCCGGTGCCGCATGTGCCTGCCTTGATCTGGAGGAGGCGTTCCGCGTTGCCTCCAAGGCGCGGGACAACACCTACTCCATCGGAATCGGCCTGGCCGGAGCAACCATTCCGGGCCAGAGGGAACCGATTTTCAGACTCCCGCCGGATCAAATGGAATACGGACTGGGCATCCACGGGGAGCCGGGCATTCAGCGCGTCGGGATGAAGCAGGCTGATGAGATTGTGACGGAACTGCTGGAGGCGCTTTTACGAGACAGCGGCATCCGGGCGGGCGATATGGTATGCACCTATGTGAACGGGCTGGGCAGCACCACGCTGATGGAACTGATGATCATGAATCGAAAACTCCATCTGCTGCTGAAAGAAAAGGGCATTCGGGTGCACAATATGGACGTCAACAGCCTGGTCACCACCATGGAGATGGCGGGAGCTTCCATCACACTGATGAAAATGGACGACGAGCTGCAAAAATATTACGATATGCCCTGCAGCAGTCCGTATTATAAGAAAGACTGAGACGATCAATCGAGGTAATTTGCATGTCATGTAAAAAGTGGTATATGGGTACCAATACCAAGATGTATAAAACCATTGCGCAGACCAATCAGTTTATCGCCCGCCTGAGTGAATTGACCGCGGATATTGACCGAGACGGACTGGAGCTGTTTGTCATCCCCAGCTTTACCACGCTGGACAGTGCCAATCAGCACCGGGACAAGAACCTTCTCAAGTTAGGAGCTCAAAACATGGGCTGGGAAGAGCAGGGGCAGTTCACAGGCGAAATCAGCCCGCTGATGCTGAAGGAGGTTGGCTGTGATCTGGTGATGATCGGGCACTCCGAGCGCCGCCATATTTTTATGGAGACGGACGAGATGGAGAATCAAAAAGTACGGTGCGGGTTGGAACACGGCTTCACCGTACTCCTGTGCATCGGTGAAACGGAGACGGAAAAAGAGGCGGGGCAAAGCGACGAGGTTCTGCAAAGACAGATTGAAGCGGGATTTGCGGGAGTAGCTCAGGAGGATGCGGACCGAATCTGGGTTGCCTATGAACCGGTCTGGGCCATCGGCCTCAACGGAAAGCCTGTGGAAATCGGCTATGCCGACCAGAAGCTGACCGTTATTCGGGAGAGCCTGGTAAAGCGCTTCGGCTCCCAAGGGGAAGAGATTCCAATTTTTTACGGAGGGTCCGTCAATGCGGAAAACGCGGAGCCTCTCGCCGGCTGCAAGGACATCAACGGCCTGTTCATTGGCCGCAGTGCGTGGGATGCCGACCGGTTCAACGCCATTATTCGCAAAGTTCAGGCTGCACGGCAGAAAATAAACTGATAAACAGGAGTAAATACCATGAAAATTGCGATGGGCTGCGACCCCAATGCCGCAGACATGAAGAACAGTATCATCGAGTATGTGAAAAGCCTTGGCCATGAGGTGACTGACTTTGGGTCAGAGGACCCCATTTATGCAAAGGTTGCCTTTGCCGTGGGCGAGGCGGTTGCCGCCGGAGAGTTTGACCGCGGAATTCTCTTCTGCGGGACAGGACTGGGCGTTATGCTGGCTGCCAATAAGGTTCCCGGCTGTTATGCCGCAGTGGTTGGCGATGTTTACAGCGCTCAGCGGGCCTGCCTTTCGAACAACTGCAATGTGATTACCATCGGGTCGCAGGTGACCGGCATTAAAAAGGCTGAGATGATGGTCAAGGAATACCTGTCCTGCGCGTACGTTCGCAATGAGCGCAGCGCTGTAAAGGTCGACGCTATTGTCGCGTATGCAAAGGAGCACGGTCGATAATTCTTCCGAATGTTTCGGGCCTTTTGCAAATGCGGTTATACTGGGGGCAAGTTCCAAAAGCTTTGTATAAAAGATGATTTACGGCATATGTCAATTTTGTAATTGACATATGCCGTTTTCTATGTATAATATACTCATAAATGGCATATGCCACGAATACCAACAGAGCAGCGCTTTGATATCACCTTGCCACAGGGGAGGAGCAGCTGCGGAAAATTCATTTGCGGGCCGGGGGGTATGCGCTCGGGCCGGAAGGAAAAGGAGAATGATATGCCTCGACCGAAAAAATGCAGAAAGGTTTGCTGCCTTCCCAAGGTGAATGAATTCCTGCCTTCCCAGGAAAGCGGCGCGTCCCCGGAGGTCGTCGTCATGACCGTGGACGAATATGAGGCAGTCCGTCTCATCGACAACGAGGGCTTTTCACAGGAGGAGTGCAGCGAGTATATGAAGATTGCGCGCACGACCGCGCAGCAGATTTATCTGAGCGCACGAAAAAAAATTGCCCGCGCACTGGTAAACGGGCTGGGCCTCAGAATCGAGGGCGGGGACTATTGCCTTTGTGATGGCGGGGAGCCATATTGCGGCTGCGGCGGGTGCCGAAGACACCGCCGTGCCTGTATGGAGCAAATGCAGAAGGAGGAAGAAAAATGAAGGTCATGATTCCGGTTAACGACAGCAGGGAAAACGTCTGCGTTTCCTTTGGCAGAGCGCCGTATTTCCTGATTCACAATACGGAGACCGGCTCGTCCGAATTCGCTGTGAATTCAGCCGCCGAGGCCCAGGGCGGGGCGGGCATCAAAGCGGCCCAGCTTGTGGTGGACAAGGGCGCAGATGCGCTCGTTACCGTCCGCTGCGGGCAGAACGCCGCGGACGTGTTCAAGGCCGCGGGCGTTGTGATCTACCGGGCGGACGGCCCGTCCGCGGCGGAGAACCTGAAAGCGTTGTCGGAGGGAAAACTCAGCGTGCTCACCAGCTTCCACGCGGGTTTTCACGGCAAGGCGTGAGGGTCGCGGTTCTCAGCGGCAAGGGCGGTACCGGAAAAACCTTTGTATCCGTGAATCTCGCGGCAGCGGCAGGAAACGCGGCCTATATCGACTGCGACGTGGAGGAGCCCAACGGTCGCCTTTTTCTGAAGCCGAGGTATACAAACGAATCACCGGTGTACACGCTCATTCCGGAGTTTGACACGTCAAAATGCACGGGCTGTCGGAAATGTGTGGAATTCTGCCGGTACAACGCACTGGTATTCGTCCGGGAAAAGCCCATGGTATTCTCCGAGGTCTGCCATTCCTGCGGCGGGTGCGTGCTTGTCTGTCCGGAAGGCGCTGTTTCCGAGAAGCCGCATTCCGTGGGGCTGGTTGAAGAAGGCGCGGCGGGAGGCGTGCGTGTGGTCACGGGAATTATGGATACCGGCGAGGTATCTGCAGTACCGGTGATCAAAGCCGCGCTGCGCGCCGGAACGGGCGCGGAAGAGCTGACCGTCATCGACTGCCCGCCTGGCAGCGGATGCCCCGTGATGGAGAGCGTCATGGATGCGAATTACTGCATTTTGGTGACGGAGCCAACCACTTTTGGATTTCATAATTTTCAAATGGTCCATAAGCTGGTGACCTTGCTGGGCAAACCCTGCGGCGTGGTTGTGAACAAGGCGGATGAAGTTTATGCGCCGCTGGAGGAATTTTGCACAGCGAATCGGACGCCCGTTCTGCTGCGCATCCCGTACCGTGCGGAGCTGGCCCGACTCGGCGCAGTCGGGCAGATCGCCGCCGAGCAGGATGAGGAGATCGCGTCGTTGTTTCGGGAATTGCTGACGGCGGTTCAAAAGGAGGCGGCGCGGTGAAAAAGCTGCTGATTTTGAGCGGCAAGGGCGGAACGGGCAAAACCACCGCCGCCGCCGCGTTTATCCGTTTCGCGGATGCCCGCGCCTTTGCCGACTGTGACGTGGACGCGCCCAATCTCCACCTGGTGGCCGGTGTCGGCGGTACGCCGGAGCGGTTTGACTATCTCGGCTCCCTAAAAGCGTCCATCGATTCAGAGAAATGTATTGGCTGCGGCGCTTGCGTGAAAATCTGCCGTTTCGGCGCTATCCGAAAAGCTGAGAGTCTCTGCGAGATCGTCCAGTATTCCTGCGAGGGCTGCGGCGTCTGCGCGGCGGTGTGTCCGCAGAATGCGGTGTCCCTTCAGGACGACGTGGCCGGAGAGGTGGCGCTCTTCAAGGGCGAACGGGTTTTCTCCACCGCCGAGCTGAAGATGGGGCGCGGCAACTCCGGCAAGCTGGTGTCGGAGGTCAAGCTGGCGCTGATCAACGCCGCCCGAAACGAAGACCTTGCCATCATCGACGGTTCGCCCGGCATCGGCTGCCCGGTCATCGCCTCCATGAGCGGCGTGGACCTTGTGCTGATTGTGGCGGAGCCGTCCGTATCCGGTATCAGCGATATGGAGCGGATTTTGAAGACGGCGGCGATCTTCCAGACCAAAGCCGCAGTCTGCGTCAACAAATGGGACGCAAATCCGGAGAGCACAGAGAAAATTGAACGCTTTTGCGGGGAAAACGGTATCCCGTTCGTGGGTCGCGTCCCCTATGACAGGCAGGCGTCGGCCGCCGTTAACGCCGGAAAAAGCGTCGCCGAAGTTGATTGCCCCGCTTCCCGCGCGCTGCGGGAGGTATTCGAGCGCACGATGGCGCTGCTGGAAGTGAATTCAATAACCAAAATTAAAGGAGATATGAAATAATGAAAATTGCGGTTGCATGTATGGGCAAACAGGTCGGCGGCCATTTTGGCCACTGCGAAAACTTCACGATCTTTGAAGCGGAAGGCGGAAAAATTGCTTCAGAGAGCAGCATTCCGAATCCCGGCCACAGACCCGGCTTCCTGCCTAATTTTCTGGGCGACATGGGCGTGGAGGTGATCATCGCCGGAGGTATGGGCGGCGGCGCGGTGGAGATCTTCAATGAGCGCAGGATCGAGGTCATTGTCGGGGCCGAGGGAGACGCCCGCGCCGCCGTGGAGTCCTACCTGAGGGGAGAGCTGAAATCCACCGGCTCCGTCTGCCATGAGCATGCGTACGAAGACGAGTGCGGCGGCCATTACGCGCCGAAAGGTAACTGATCCGATCTTCCATCTCAAACGAAGTCTGGCATCACGGCCGGCAGAATTGTTCTGCCGGCCGTGATTTCTATCAGTCTGTAATTGTATCAAGCCCCACTTGCGGGAGCTTTTCGACACTCATGGCCTCAATGTAGTAAAAGGGCTCGCTTGGCTGTCCGGAGCCCGGATACATGGTGCCCTGGCGCAGAATTCCGGTCACTCTCACCCAGGAGCTCTCGGAGATAAGCCCGGAAAGATCCTCATCGGACTTGAATTCAAAATTGACATAGCCGCCCATGCAATAGGGACAGGTGGGGCCTTTTCGCCCGACAAAAGTATATTTATCGTCGAAAATCATGTAGTAGCCTTCAATCACCACCGACTTTCCGTCATAGTCGGAAAAGTTCACGTACCAGTCGTTGATCTGGGTCATATACAGTTTGTCTCCGACGGTCATGTCAATTTTATTGGGATCAAAGCTTTTTCGGTCGGCGGCAATATCATAGGGATAGTCGTCGCTTGCCTCCTGCGGGCCTGATGACGCCGCACTGCCGGAGGCGGCAGCGGAGGAGACGGATACGGAACTTTCCACGCCTGCGCTGCTTTCCGGCGACGACACCTGCGAAGAGGCGTGTTCGCCTTTGCTTGAACCGCAACCGGCGGTGAGCATAAGCGCTAAGCACAAAATAAAAAGAAACCCTTTTCTCATAGCATCACACCCTTTCCCGCAGCTTTTCTATCCCTGAGAAAATAAAGAACACGATGATATCCGTGACAACAATGCATGCCCCGGTGGGCACGGAATCCAGATAAGAGATCGTCAGTCCCAGCATAAAGCAGGAAACCGACAAAACTGCGGACACCAGGATGGTAGTCTTAAACCTTCTGCATACGCGCATGGCGGTAAGCGACGGAAAAACGATCAGGCTGGAGATCAGGAGCGTGCCCATCATCCGCATGCCCAGCACCACGGTAATCGCGGTGAGAAAGGCAATGACCATGTTGTAAAAACGCGTTCTGGTCCCGGTGGCGGAAGAAAAGGTCTCGTCGAAGGTCACTGCGAAAATGCGGTTGTAAAAGAGAATATACAGAATCAGCACCGCCGCGCTGAGAAAAACGGAGAGCGTTACATCCGTGCGGCTCATGGCGAGAATGCTCCCGAACATATAGTTGCACACATCCGTGTTCATGCCCGTGGTCACGGAGATGGTCATGACGCCAACGGCCAGCGCGCCGCTGCACAGGAGCGCCGTAGCCGCGTCGCCTTTGATTTTTGAGCTGTCCTTGAGCTGCAGCAGGAAAAATGCGCAGACGACACACACCGGGATGGAAACCGCCAGAGGCGCCGCATTCATGGCATAGGCGACGGCCAGGGCCGCAAAGCCGACATGGGAAAGACCGTCGCCGATCATGGAATACCGTTTTAAGACCAGGCTTGCACCCAGAAGCGAGGCGCAAAGGGATACCAGCACACCCACAATCAGTGCGCGGACCAAAAACGGGTAGGAAAGCATTTCAATGAGGATGTTCAGCATGTTCTGCCTCCTAAAAAACGCATTCCGATCTCACTGTGCCGGTAGTCTTCCGTGCTTCCATAAAACAGCTGCCGGTTGCCAAGGTGCAGAACATGGTTCGACTGCTCAATCGCTCCGCGTACATCGTGTGACACCATAATCATGGTGATGCCCTGCTCATCGTGGAGCGCGCAGATGACACGGTAAAGGTCCGCGGTCATGATGGGGTCAAGGCCCGTCACCGGCTCGTCGAGAAGAAGCAGCTTTTTTGTGGCACAGAGAGCCCGGGCCAGCAGCACACGCTGCTGCTGGCCGCCGGAGAGATCGCGGTAGCAGCGTTTTTCCAGATCAAGGGCTCCAAGCATATTCAGCTTTTGGCGGGCGTCGTTCCGGTCGGCAGCTCCGTAAAACGGGCGCAGGCCCAGATGATTCAGCCGCCCGGACAATACCACCTCCAGTACGCTGGCGGGGAAATCCTTCTGCGCCGCTGTTTGCTGGGGAAGATAGCCGATCTCAGTGGGCCGCAGCCCGTCGCCCGTCGAAATCTCACCGCCGGAGGGCTTTTTCAGGTGCAGCAGGCCCTTGAGCAGTGTGCTTTTTCCCGCGCCGTTCTCGCCCACAATACAAAGATAGTCTCCGGTTTCCACGGAGAAGTTCAGATCAGACAGCACCGTTGCTCCCTCATAGGAAAACGTGGCGTTGCGGCAGGCCAGCAGGCTCATGTCAGTCCAGAGCCTCCTTCAGCGCTTCCACATTGTGTTCCATCAGGCTCAGATAGGTCACGCCCGCCTTGAAATCGCTGTCGCTGACATTGTGGACGGCGCCCAGCAGCTCACTCTTTGCTCCGGTGGCCTCACAGATGGAGCTGCACATCTGCTCGTTGGAAAGCTCGATATGGAATACAACGGGAATTTTATCGTCTTTCACTTTTTTAATGAGGAACGCCACGGTGGAAGCGTCCGCCTCGGTATCCGTGGAACAGCCGGGGAAGGCGGCATAGTACGTCAGGCCGAATTCCTCGCAGAAATAACGGAACGGGAAACGGTCCCCCACGATGATTTCTCTGCGCTTGCCATTCTCCACTACCTCGCGGAATTCATCGTCCAGCTTCTGAAGCTGAGCGAGGTAGGCCTCCGTATTGGTTTTGAAGGTATCCTGATCGGGAGAATCCAGCGTGCATAGCGTGTCGCAGAGCTTTTGCACAATTTTCATGGCGTTGGCAGGCGAGGTCCAGACGTGTTCGTCCATCTCCGGGGCTGCCTCCGCTTCGCTCCCGTCGCTCTCCGCTTCAGCCTCGGGCTGCATCCCCTCGACCAGTTCCTCTTTCACCAGATCCACGCAGTCCATGAGCTTAAAAACGGTCATCTTGCTCTGATCCATAGAGCTGAGCACGTCGGCAACCCATTCGTCGGAATCCCCGCCCACATAGACGAACAGAGCGCTGTTCTGAATGGTGATGATGTCCTGCGGTGTGGGCTCATAGGTGTGGCTCTCCGCGCCGGGCTTGAGGAGCATGGTTACGTCCGCCCTGTCCCCGACAATCTGGCGAACAAAGTCATATTCCGGGAAATTTGTGCAGACCACGCTGAGCTTTTGTGTGTCTTCCGCATTGCTCGGTGAAGCGGAACTGTTCGGCAAAGTCCTGCTTCCGCAGGCAGAGAGGGAAGTGACGAGCAGTAAACCCGCCGCAAGGCAGGCAAGTATCTTTTTCATAATTCAGTCTCCAATCATACAGCAATATTTTTGAAAATGGGCGCAAAAATACAAGGGAGTATCGGCGGTGTGCCGAATCGGTCCGCCAATGGGCAGACTTCCCCCCTTGTGATGCTGAAGATTGCTTAATCGGAGAGCTTTACCTTCAGGGAAATGAGCGTGACCGCCGCCGACTCACGCCGGTGAGCGGACGTAAGCGCTGCCAGAAAGACCGGCGCAAAGGAAAAGACCGCGACGCCCAAAACTGCCGTCCCCACGGTGTTTAAAATCTGCTGGCAAATCCGAATCTCGTGGCAGATCGGGCAGTTTTCTCCGGTGCAGTTATGGTCGGCTTCTCGAATAATGTAGACAGTGGAGAAGAACATGACAAGCAGCAGCGCAAGGCACATCGCCATGGCTGAAATTCTGCGCTTTATGGTCATCTTCCGTACCCCCCCGTTGCTGCTATAAACACGAATCAGCGCGCGGCAGACAGCCGCGGCAAACGCCGTATAAAACCGTTTTTTGGCGATTGATCTGAAACCCGTTCGACTCAAATGTGTCGGTGAGCAGTCGGTCTGTGATCTCCTGCTCCATATGGATTGTTTTACCGCACTTCATGCAGATCAGGTGGATGCAGTCGCGGCAGTGCTCTGATTGAATGTACTGATAGTAAATTTCTCTGGAACCCTCTTTGGTAAAGCGGTTGATAAACCCCGCGCCTTCCAGCGCCGTCAGGTTTCGGTAGATTGCACTGAGACTTATTTTGGGAGTGGGCAGGCTTTCCGCAATCTGCTGTGCTGAAAACTGCCTGTCGGGATTACTCTTCAAAAAATCCATGAGCTGCCCGCGCTGTTCCGTTTTATAAGCCGCCATTTTGATGCCTCCACCACTAATTTGCGAATGGACCGCAAATTATGGTAACACCAAGACCGCCGATTGTCAATTGAATTTGCAAATAAATCGCAAATCATATAAGTCCCCTGTAACCTCATGCATGTAAAATGTTCTGTGTTGCAATAAAAAAATTTCCATAATATAATGCATAAAATTCCACATAAGGATTTGCGGAATATCAGGGACAAAAAAAGTAAAGCGAGAGAAAGAATGGTACGCCGCAGCCAATTAATCAAAATCAACAAAAAGTAATACCTTTTATTCAAAAAGACTATATACAAATTTATGAATATTTTGAAGGAATGTGTTGACGGCGGCGGGGGAAAAGCGGATAATGTAGATTTAATGAAGATAAACTGCTGGAGTGCGGCTTGGAGACGGCGGGCGCGAAAGGAATGGTCAAAAAACATGAAGAAAGCGTATCTGGTTTTGCAGGACGGACAGGTTTTCGAGGGGGTTCGGTTCGGCGCGGAGAGAGACTCCGTGGGAGAACTGGTGTTTACCACCGGCATGTGCGGCTACATCGAAACGCTGACAGACCCCAGTTACTATGGGCAGATTGTATTGCAGACTTATCCCCTGATGGGAAATTACGGCGTCATTTCGCAGGATTTTGAGGGAAAATGCTCCGTCCGAGGCTACGTGGTCCGGGAGTGGTGCGGCGCGCCGTCCAACTTCCGCTGTGAAATGGATTTGGACGCCTTTTTAAAGCGGGAGAACGTTCCGGGCATCTGCGGCGTGGATACCAGGGAGCTGACCCGCATTATCCGGGAGCACGGCGTGATGAATGCCACGCTCTGTGACGAAGTTCCCGCGGATCTCACGGAGGTGAAGCGGTACGCGGTGGTGGACGCGGTGAAGTCCGCCACCTGCGAAAAAGCCTCCGTTCACCCGGCGGCGGGAGAGAAAAAATATTCCGTCGCCCTGCTGGATTACGGCGCGAAAAACAATATTGTTCGGGAGCTTCAAAGGCGGGGCTGCGAGGTGACCGTTCTGCCCGCCGCCGCCACGGCGGAAGAGGTGCTGGCGGGGAGGCCGGACGGCATTATGCTCTCCAACGGTCCCGGCGACCCGGCGGAAGCCGTCTTTCAGATCGAGCAGATCAAAAAGCTGATCGGGAAAAAGCCCATGTTCGGTATCTGTCTTGGCCACCAACTGACGGCGCTGGCGTTGGGGGGAAAGACCTATAAGCTGAAATACGGCCACCGGGGCGTGAACCAGCCCGTCCGGGACCAGAACGGACCCCGGACCTTTATCACCAGCCAGAATCACGGGTACGCCGTGGATTCCGACTCCGTGAAGGTGGGAAGGATCCGCTTTGCCAACGCCAACGACGGTACCTGCGAGGGGATCGATTATCCGGAGCTGAACGCATTCACCGTCCAGTTTCATCCGGAGGCCTGTACCGGGCCGAAAGACACCGGGTTCCTGTTTGACCGGTTTGCTGCAATGATGAAGGGAGGCGACCTGTAATGCCGTTGGATACGTCCATTAAGAAGGTCCTCGTCATCGGCTCCGGCCCTATTGTCATCGGACAGGCCGCGGAGTTCGACTATGCCGGGGCGCAGGCCTGCCGCATTCTGAAAGAGGCGGGGGTGGAGGTGGTCCTGTGCAACTCCAATCCCGCCACCATTATGACCGATCAGGCCATGGCGGATGAGATTTATCTGGAGCCTCTCACCACCGAGACGGTGAAGCGCATTATCAAAAAGGAACGGCCGGACAGCATTCTTGCCTCTCTCGGCGGACAGACCGGTCTAACCATCGCCATGCAGTTGGGAAAAGAGGGCTTTTTGGAGCGGGAGGGTGTCCGCTTGCTTGGCACCGACGCCGCCGCCATTTCCCGGGCGGAGGACCGGGAGCTGTTTAAGGAGGCCATGCAGGCCATCGGGCAGCCGGTGGTCCCCTCCGATATCGCGCAGACTGTGACCGAGGCCCTTGCCGTGGCGAACAAGATCGGTTATCCCGTTATCGTTCGCCCGGCCTTCACGCTGGGCGGCGCGGGCGGCGGTGCGGCCAAGGATGCGGAGGAGCTGAAGGTGATCGCCGGCACGGGACTGGATGCGTCCCCCATTACGCAGATTCTGGTGGAGCGGGCGATTTTCGGCTGGAAGGAGATCGAGTTTGAGACCATGCGGGACGCGGCGGGAAACGTGATCGCCGTATGCTCCATGGAAAACCTCGACCCCGTGGGTGTTCACACCGGCGACTCCATCGTGGTGGCGCCCACCCAGACCCTCTCCGACAAGGAGTTTCAGATGCTGCGCACCGCGTCGCTGGACATCATCTCGTCTCTGGGCATCGTGGGCGGATGTAACTGCCAGCTGGCGCTGAATCCGGACAGCTTTGAGTACGCGGTCATCGAGGTCAATCCCCGGGTGTCCCGCTCCTCGGCGCTGGCCAGCAAGGCTACTGGCTATCCCATTGCCAAGATCACCACGAAGATCGCGCTGGGCTATACGCTGGACGAGATCAAAAACGACATCACCGGCAAGACCTGCGCTTGCTTTGAACCGGCGCTGGACTATATCGTGGCGAAAATGCCCAAATGGCCCTTTGACAAGTTCGCGGACGCCAGTCGGCTTCTGGGCACCCAAATGAAGGCCACCGGCGAGGTCATGGCCATCGGCCCCGGCTTTGAAATGGCCATCATGAAGGCCGTCCGGGGCGCGGAGATCGGGATGGATACCCTGAACCGCAAACCGGACGAGGGGGATGTCGCCCCCATACGGGAGCGGCTCGGACGGGTGGACGACCACCGGCTTTTCACCGTGTTCGAGGCGCTGAAGTCCGGCGTATCCGTGGAGGAGATCCACGAGATCACGAAGATCGACAATTGGTTCCTTTGCAAGCTGCGCAATCTCGCGGAATTTGAGGGCTGCCTCGCAGAAGAGGGCCTGACTGCCGAGAATTACGAGACCGGCAAGAAGTTTGGCTATCCGGACGCGGCGCTGCTGCGCCTTTCCGGCGCTGAGAAGCTGCCGGATGCGCCCAAAGCCGCCGTCTACAAAATGGTGGATACCTGCGCGGCGGAGTTTGACGCGGAGACGCCCTATTTTTACTCCAGCTTCGATAAAACCTGCGAGTCCCGCGCCTTCCCCCGCAGCGGAAAGCCCGTCATCATGGTGCTTGGCTCCGGCCCCATCCGCATCGGACAGGGTATCGAGTTTGACTACTCCTCCGTCCACTGTGTGTGGACGCTGAAGGAGCTGGGCTACGAGGTGGTCATCGTCAACAACAACCCCGAGACGGTCTCCACCGACTACGATACCGCCGACCGGCTGTACTTTGAGCCGCTGTACCCCGAGGACGTGATGCAGATTATCGACGTGGAGCGGCCCGTTGGGGTGGTGGTTGCTTTTGGCGGGCAGACAGCCATCAAGCTGACCAAATTTCTGGACGACCACGGAGTGAAAATCTTGGGCACCTCCGCCGAGTCCATCGACATGGCGGAGGACCGGGAGCGGTTTGACGCCCTTTTGGAGCAGTTTTCCATCAAACGCCCCCAGGGACGGGGCGTGCTGGGCTTGGACGAGGCGCTCTTGACAGCCAATGAGCTGGGCTATCCTGTGCTGCTGCGCCCCTCGTATGTCATCGGCGGACAGAACATGGTCATCGCCCACAACGACGGCGAAGTCCGCCGGTACATGGATGTGATTCTCGCCGGAACCATCGAAAACCCGGTGCTGGTGGATCAGTATTTGCAGGGCCGGGAGCTGGAGGTGGACGTGATCTCCGACGGGGTGGACGTCCTGATTCCCGGCGTGATGCAGCATATCGAGCGCACCGGCGTCCATTCCGGCGACTCCATCGCCGTATACCCCCACTTCAACATCGGGGACAAAATGCTCAAAACCATCATCGATTGCTCGGAAAAGCTGGCCCTGAGCCTGAAGACCCATGGCCTCATCAATATCCAGTACCTCATTTATCAGGGCGAGCTGTACGTGATTGAAGTGAATCCCCGGGCCAGCCGTACCGTCCCCTATATCTCCAAGGTGACGGGCGTGCCCATGGTGGACCTTGCCACCCGGGTCATGGTGGGTCAGCCGCTCAAGTCTTTGGGTTACGGCACGGGGCTTTACAAAACCCCGCCGTATGTGGCGGTGAAGGTGCCGGTCTTCTCCTTTGAGAAGATCACCGACGCCAACGCCTCCCTGTCGCCTGAAATGAAGTCCACCGGCGAGGTACTGGGTCTTGGAAAGAACCTGCAGGAGGCGCTGTTCAAGGGTCTGGTCTCCGCGGGCTACAAGATCGAAAAGGAGCGGCGGGGCGGCATTTTGATCTCCGTCAACCGCCGGGATCAGCCTGAGGTGGTGCATATCGCCCGGAAGCTGGTGGATATGGGCTACAAGCTATACGGCACGGAGCGCACCGCCCACGAGATCTCCCAGCTTGGCACCGACGTGGAGGTGGTGGGCAAGCTGGGACAGGACAACCGGGTGTTCCAGCTTCTTGAGGATGGCAAAATTGACTTTGTGATCCTCACCGGCTCTACGGAGCCGGCTTATATCCGGGACTTCATCCACCTGAACCACCGCTGTGTCCAGCTGGGCATCCCGTGCCTGACGAGTCTGGATACCGCCGCCGCGCTGACGGACATCCTCGCCAGCCGGTACACGCAGCAAAACACGGAACTGGTGGATATCTGCCACCTGCGGACGCAGCGGCAAAAGCTGCCGTTTGCAAAGCTCCAGACCTGCGGCAACGATAATATTTTCCTGGAGAACTTCGACGACTCCATCACCTGTCCCGAATCCCTGTGCATCACTCTGTGCGACCGGCATACCGGAATCGGGGCGGACGGCATCATTTTAATGGAGCGCTCTGAGATCGCCGACGCGAAGATGCGGATGTTCAACGCCGACGGGTCCGAGGGCGGCATGGCGGGCAACGCGCTGCGCTGCATGGGCAAATACCTGTACGACAAGGGCATCGTGAAAAAAGAGATTTTGCGGATTGAGACCGGCAGCGGCGCTAAGACTGTGAAGCTCTATACCATGAGTGGACAGGTCACCTCCGCCTGTGTCTCCATGGGAAAGGCCTCGCTGGATGCGAAGAAACTGCCCACCGCCTTGAAGGAAGCAAAGCTTGTGGATTATCCGGTGAAAATCGGTGAAAAACTTTGGCGAATTACCTGCGTGGATATGGGGAACCCCCACTGTGTGGTGTTTTGCCAGCGGGTGGACGGCGTGGATGTGCCGGTGGTGGGTCCCCAATTTGAACACGCAGAAATTTTCCCGGAGCGTATCAACACGGAATTTATCCGGGTGGTGAACGAGAGCACCATCAAGATGCGAGTCTGGGAACGGGGAAGCGGCGAGACCATGGCCTGCGGCTCCGGCGCCTGTGCGGCCGTAGTGGCGGCGGTGGCGGGCGGCCTTTGCCAAAAAGGCCGGGACATTACCGTGAAGGCCGCCGGAGGCGACCTGACCGTCAACTATACCGACGATGGGGTGACGCTCACCGGCGACGCAAAGCTGGTGTACGAAGG
>JAEWYA010000167.1 GCA_023395775.1 Bacillota bacterium | reverse complement strand
GCTCCAGTGCCGCCGGGGAAAGCGGCGAGCCCCGTCTGGATCGGGCGGCGCGGCTGCTCAGGGAGAATGGACGGATGTCCGCTCGGATTCGCTGTCGCGCGTCCTTACGTTTGAAAGACGGGGTGTTCCAAAAGGGGGAGTTGGTCCGGGCATATCTGCCGCTGCCCTGTGCCTGCGATGCCCAGAGCGACATCCGTATCGAGCGGATATCGCCGGAGCCCACCCACATCTCCCCGGAAGACGCGCCCCAGCGGGTGGTGTTCTGGGAGGAGCGCATGGAGGAGAACCACGCGTTTTCTGTGGAATTTTCCTATGTGCGCACTGCGCGGTATACGGATTTGAGCCGCCCGGAATACGGCGCGGAGCGGCCGAATTTCTTCCTGGAGGAGCAGCCGCCTCACATTCTGTTCACGCCCTATCTCCGCGCCCTGGCCGCGGAGCTGACGGAGGGAACGGAAGAACCCCTTGAAAAGGCGCGCAAGCTCTACGATTTTGTAACGCTGAACGTGAAATATTCCTATGTTCGTGCCTACTTCGGGCTGGAGAACATCGCGGAAAACTGCGCCCGGAATCTGGTGGGCGACTGCGGCATCATGGCGCTGTTGTTCATCACCCTTTGCCGCTGCGCGGGAGTTCCTGCCCGGTGGGAGAGCGGGTGGAAGGCCGAGCCGGGCTTTTGCGGAGCCCATGACTGGGCACAGTTTTACGCCGCGCCCTACGGCTGGCTGTATGCCGACCCGTCATTTGGAGCCGGAGCCGTCCGGGAGGAAAACGAGGCGCGCCGCAGATTTTACTTTGGGAATCTGGACTGCTATCGCATGACGGCCAACACGGCGTTTCAGGCAGATTTCGATGTTCCCATGGACCACTGGCGGGCCGACCCCTACGACAATCAGGTGGGGGAGATGGAGCTTGAGGACCGCGGTCTTCGGTACGACGAGTTTGAAAGGACGAAGGAAATTCTGGAGTTCACGGAGTTGTGAGCGGTTTCAAAAGCAATTGAAAAGGGCAGAGGAAGCTGCTTTGCAGTTTCCTCTGCCCTTTTGTTTTTGCAATGCTGGTCAGACTCCGGTTCCCCCCGAGTAAAAATCTACGGCCTGGTTCCTATTTTCCTGAAATCACCTGATAGCATTCGGGCCGGCGATCTCGGAAGATTCCCCAATTGAGGCGTTCCTCTTCCAGGGTGTCCAAATCAAAAGAAGCTGTGAGGACCGTCTCCTCCTCTCTCCCGGCCGAAGCCGCCAGATCCCCGGCGCCGTCGGTAATAAAGGAAGACCCGTAAAAAGAGAGCGCGGAGGTCTGGCCGCCGTTCTCCCGGCAAGGTTCCACCGTCTCCGGCCCAATCCGGTTGGCGGCGGCCAGCGGCATTAGATTCGCCGCCGCATGGCCCTGCATGACGCGCCGCCAGTGCGGCATGCTGTCGCAGGTCAAAATGGGCTCGCTGCCGATGGCGGTGGGGTAGAGCAGCATTTCCGCCCCGTTCAATGCAAATGCCCGGGCTGTCTCAGGAAACCACTGATCCCAGCAGATTCCAACGCCGATCCGCCCATAGGCGGTATCCCACACCCGGAAACCGGTATCTCCGGGTGCAAAGTAGAATTTTTCCTGATAATAATGGTCGTCCGGTATGTGAGTTTTCCGGTAAACTCCGAGAAGACTTCCGTCCGCGTCCAAGATAGCCACGGAGTTATACAGCCGGCTGCCGTCCTTTTCAAAAAAACTCACCGGCAGCACTGCGCCCAACTCCCTTGCCACGGAAGCAAACCGGACCACGGCGGGATTTTTCTCCGTTGGAGTGGCATAGGCATAATAGTCGTAGCGGCGCTCCTGGCAAAAGTAAGGGCGTTCAAACAGCTCCGGCAGCAAGACGACCGTGGCTCCCTGCGCAGCGGCTTGGCGGACCAGCGTCTCCGCCTTGTCCAGATTTTCTTTTGGATTCTTGGAACAGTGCATCTGCACTGCCGCCAGAGTGACCTTACGCACGGACAGGACCTCCTTTTGGAATTTGCTGTGTAATACAGTGGATATTGCCGCCTCCCACCAGAATATCCCGGGCGGGAATGGGGATGACCGTTCGGCCCGGGAACAGGCTCCCCAGCCGCTGGGCGGCTTCCAGATCGTTGGGATCGCCGAACTGCGGGAGAATCACCCCTCCGTTAGAGAGATAGAAGTTAACATAACTTGCGGCCAAGCGTTCGCCGTCTTCCCGGATATCCTCTCCTTCCTCAAAGGAAAAGCCGGATATCTCTGCGGCGGTCAGGCTAACCGGATGGGAAGGGAGGGGCAGCTTGTGAACGGTGATGGACCGCCCTTTGGCATCGACGGCGCGGGACAGTGCCGCAAGACATGCGGCGCTGTAAGCGTACTGGGGATCGTCCCGATCGTCCGTCCAGGCCAGCACGACCTCACCGGGGCGGACAAACGCGCAGATATTATCCACATGCTCATTGGTCTCATCTCCCCGGATACCGTGGGGCAGCCACAGAATCTTTTCTGCGCCCAGATACTCCCGCAGCCTCTCCTCAATCTGCTCCCGGCTCATTTCCGGGTTCCGGCCGGGGCTTAAGAGACAGGCCTCCGTGACCAGCGCCGTGCCTTCGCCGTCGGAGTGGATGGAACCGCCCTCCAGCACAAAGGGATGGGCGTCGTAGCAGTCAAATCCAAGAAGGCCGCAGATAGCTTTCGCCACGGCATCGTCCTGCTCCCAATGGGCATACAGGCCGTCGTACTCACCTCCCCAGGCGTTGAACCGCCAGTCCACGCCCCGGACGCCGCCCTGATCGTCCACCACAAACGTGGGGCCGACATCCCGGGCCCAGGCATCGTCACTCTCCATGGGCAGAATCCGGACGCTGTGGGGCAGCATCTCCCGGGCGCTTTCAATGCCGTCCTTCCCCGCCAGCATATAGACCGGTTCGCTCTGGGCAATGGCGGAAGCCACGGCGGCAAAAGCCCTCCGCGCGGCCTGAGCGCCAAAGGGCCAGGAGCCGGGCCGGGACGGCCAGATCATCAGGCAGCCCTGATGGGCCTCAAACTCACCGGGCATCCGAAGCCCGTCCCGGCGGGGCGTGGAAGAACAGTTCATAAGGCACCTCAGGAAAGCCGGGATTTAAAATCCTCATAGCTGAATTTCTTGATAATACGGCAGCTGCCGTCCGAATCCACGGCGGCGATGGCGGGCAGCGGAATCCCGTTAAAGGTATTGTTTTTCACCATGGAATAAATCGCCATGTCCTCAAAGCACAGCATTTGACCAATCTCAACAGG
>JAEWYA010000138.1 GCA_023395775.1 Bacillota bacterium | reverse complement strand
ATGTGAAGGAGTTCGCCCAGCTGGGACTGTTTGCCGCGCGGCCCGTGGATCTGGGGAGCCGGTGTACGGTGTTTATGAACTCCAGCGTGAAGCAGGCCCAAAAGGACGGGGCAACCATCGAGAACATCTCAGCAGGCCTTTCCATCAGCGTGGTGAAAAACGCCATCTACAAGGTGATTCGCGCCGCCTCTCCGGAGGAGCTAGGGCGGAATATCGTGGTTCAGGGCGGCACCTTTTATAATGAAGCGGTCCTGCGGGCCTTTGAAAAGGAAATG
Source organism: Bacillota bacterium (assembly GCA_023395775.1). Lineage (GTDB taxonomy): Bacteria > Bacillota > Clostridia > Oscillospirales > Oscillospiraceae > Oscillibacter. The sequence goes on along the minus strand of JAEWYA010000138.1, from coordinate 2,721 downwards.
GGAGTGGAGGTCATCCGTCCTGACATCGCAGGGCTGATGGGCGCTTACGGCGCGGCGCTGTACGGCATGAGCAAGGCGGAGCCCGGGCGGCAGAGCACGCTTCTGGATGCGGAGCGTCTGCGTTCCTTTACGCAGGAGACCTGTAGCGAAACCTGCGGCCGGTGCGGAAACAACTGCCAGCTCACAATCAATACCTTTTCCGATGGTTCCACCTTTTTCAGCGGCAATCGCTGCGACCGCCCCGTCACCGGCAAGGCGGACACGGGGGAGCGGAACCTCTATGCTTATAAGCGCAAGCTCCTGCTGGGTTATAAGCCCGTCCCCGGAAAGCGGGGGAAAATCGGTCTGCCCCTGTGCCTGAACAACTATGAGCTGCTGCCTTTCTGGCACACGTTTTTTACCAAGCTTGGCTTTGCCGTGTACCACAGCCCGCTCAGCAGCCGGGACCTGTACCTGAAGGGGCAAGCCACCATTCCCAGCGATACGGCCTGCTTTCCGGCGAAGCTGGCCCACGGCCATATTCAATTTTTATGTAAGCTCGGCCTGGATGCCATCTTTTACCCCTGCATGACCTATAACATCGACGAGGGCAAGGGCGACAACCACTATAACTGCCCAGTGGTGGCCTATTACCCGGAGGTCATCGCCGGGAATTCCCCGGAGATCAGGGACGTCAGGTTTATCTATGATTATGTCGGCATCCACCGGCCCAAGGACTTCGTTCGGAAGATGTTCGTGATTCTGGGCAAATATTTTACCGGCATCTCCCGCGGGGAGATCCGCCAGGCCGCCGATGCGGCATATACCGAGTACGCCCACCACATGTCCCAGATCCGTAGGGAGGGCGCCCGTATCATCGATCAGGCCCGGGCGGAGGGGCGGCGTATCATCGTTCTGGCGGGACGGCCCTATCACGTGGACCCGGAGGTGAACCACGGCATCGACACGCTGTTGACCCAGTTCGGCGCAGCGGTGGTGACGGAGGACTCCGTCTCCGACCGGGTGGAGCGGTTCCCCACCTCCGTGCTGAACCAGTGGACCTAACACTCCCGGCTGTACGCGGCCGCAAAATACTGTACCACGCAGAAGGACATGGACCTTGTCCAGCTGGTGTCCTTTGGCTGCGGCGTGGACGCCATCACCACCGACGAGACCCGGGAAATTTTGCAGAGCGGGGGAAAGCTCTATACCCAGCTGAAGATCGACGAGATCACAAATCTGGGTGCGGTGCGTATCCGTCTCAGAAGCCTGTTTGCCGCGCTGGAGGAACAGGACGGGAAGCGGCGGGATGCAAAGCGGAAGGAGGACTGAGCCATGGAGATGAATTATCCCAAGTTTACCCCGGAGATGAAAAAAACACATAAAATTCTGATCCCCAACATGGCCCCGGTTCAGTTCCGGATTCTGGCGGCCGCCTTGGAGCAGCAGGGCTACACCTGTGAGCTGCTGGGCAACTGCGGCTCGCAGGTGGCGGAAAACGGACTCAAATATGTCCACAACGACACCTGCTATCCCGCGCTGCTGGTGATCGGCCAGTTTCTGGATGCGTTGGAGTCCGGGCGATATGACCTGGACCGCACCGCCCTCATCATTACCCAGACCGGAGGCGGCTGCCGGGCATCCAACTACATCCACCTGCTGCGCAAAGCGCTGGAGCGGTCCGGATTCGCTCAGGTGCCGGTGGCCAGCATGAACTTCTCCGGCCTTGAAAAGGACTCCGGCTTTCCCATGACGCTCCTGCTGATGCGCCAGCTGCTGGCGGCCATCTATTACGGGGACCTTTTGGTGACTCTGCGGGCCCAGACCGTCCCCTATGAGCTGCACAGGGGCGACGCGGACGCGAAGCTTGAAAAGTGGCTGACCGTTATCTGCAGCCGCATCCGCGAGGGGAAGGGCTATTCCAGCCGTGAGGTGCGCTCCGCCATGCCTGAAATGGCGGCGGACTTCGCCTCGATTCCCGTCCGCCGGACGCCGAAGGTGAAGGTCGGCGTGGTGGGGGAGATCTACGTAAAGTATTCTCCTCTGGGCAACAACGAACTGGAGAAGTTCTTAGAGTCCCAGGATTGCGAGGTAAACCTGCCGGGGCTGATGGGCTTTGTACAGTACTGTGCCTACAACCCCTCGGAGACTGCCCCGCTGTACGGGGGGAACATTTATGAAAAGCATCTGTCGGGTCTTATTTTGAACTATCTGGCCGGGACGGAGCGCGTGATGATCGACGCGCTGAAAAAGAACGGCTATCACGCGCCCCTGCCCTTCAAAGAGCTGACAAAGCTGGCCGACGGTGTGATCGGCCACGGAGATAAGATGGGGGAGGGGTGGCTGCTCACCGCCGAGATGATTGAGCTGGTGCGCTCCGGATATGAGAACATCGTCTGCGCCCAACCCTTCGGGTGCCTGCCCAACCACATCTGCGGCAAGGGCATGGTGAATAAGATCCGGGAACTGTACCCCACCGCCAACATTACGCCCATCGACTATGACCCCAGCGCCACCCGCGTCAATCAGGAAAACCGCATTAAGCTGATGCTGGCGGTGGGTCGGGAGCGGTTGGAGAGTCTTCCGGTCGCGGCGGAGCCGGAACTTACGGCGCCGGAGCGGGAGGCTGTTGGGGTCTGAGGCCTGAGAAAAAATCGAAAAGCATGAAAAAGTTACGCCGCCCGCAGCCGCGGGCGGCGTAACTTTATTTTTACGTGTTATGATAAGACTCTCAGATTCACT
>JAEWYA010000068.1 GCA_023395775.1 Bacillota bacterium | reverse complement strand
CCCCCCCGCCCGGGGGTCTTTTCATCAATTGCCTTTTACCAGCGAATTCAGCGTCCTTCTCAGATCCTCCGGGTCATAGGGCTTGCGTACAAAGCCGCTGGCGCCCAACTGTCGGGCCTTTTCCTCGCTCTCTCGATTATCCGACTGAGACAGCACCAGCACCGGAATATCCCGCAGGGCCGGGTCCTGCGCCTTTTTCCGCAGGAATTCGTACCCGTCCATGATGGGCATGAAAATGTCCAGAAGCACCGCCTCAATCTTCTCCCCACTATGTAAAATGTCCAGCCCGGCCTTGCCGTTGGGTGCTTCCAGAATGCCGTACTCCTGAGAGAGCATCTTTTTCAGGACCAGTCGGTTGACCTGATTGTCCTCGACGACCAGTAACTTGCGGCAGCTTTGGCAGCTCGAGGGCTGCTGCGGCTTCGGCGGCGCGGCATCCGTCGGTGGCATAGCCTCCGCCGGAAGTCTCAGCTTCAGCAGGGAAATGTCCCGGAACAGCGTAAGAAACAGCTTTCGGCTGTCCTTGCGTCCCATATAGCAAACGCTGACCATCAGATTTTTCATGCGGTCGGCTTCCATATACCGCCGGACCACCAATTCCTGCCGCTCCCCGGTTTCCGCAGCGGCGTTCAGCGCCTTTAAAAACAGAGGGCGATCCTTTTCCTCCAGCCACGCGGTAATCAGCTGATTGCTCCGGAACAGAATCTCCGGAGAGCTCTCCATCAGCTTATAGTAAGCGTCGTTCACGCTCAGGACTTCTACCGTGTCGCCGAACTGCTCAAAAAGCGCCGCGGCGTCCATCCGCCCCTGCATCATTCGGTCATATGCCATCACCGCGCTCCATACCGCCCGGGTGTCTGCGGTCTTGTCGAAGACCCGCGGCTTCTCCCGGGCGGAATTCCCCCGGTAACGCTCCAGCAGGCGCATGAACTCATCCTTGGGAAGCGGCCTGGAGAAGTAGTATCCCTGTACCCGGTCACAGCCGATGGAACGCAGGTAGTCGACATGAGTCTGCGTCTCCGCCCCCTCGGCCACAACGCCCATCTCGAGCCACTTTGCCATGCGCACAATGCTGTTGACCACGCAGTTGGTCCGCTCATTGGTGCCGACGCTCCGGACAAAACCCATGTCCAGCTTCAGGGTGGACACCGTCATGTTCATCAGCATATTCAAAGAGGAGTATCCGCTGCCGAAGTCGTCGATCAGCACGGCAAAGCCCGCCGCGTTCAACTGCTTCGTTATGTCCAGCATCTGCTGGGAATCATCCATATAGGCGCTCTCCGTTACCTCAATATGGAAAGCGGCCGGGTCAATACCGTACTTTTTTGTCATGCTCGTCAGCAGGCCGCACACATCCGCATTGTAAATGTCGAGTCTGGACATGTTGGCGGAGATCGTCAGAGCGGAATAGCCCGCCGCCTTGAATTCCACCAGGTACTGAAATACGGTTTCCCAGACGTATTGGTCCAGCCGGGTGATAAAGCCGTTGCGCTCAAAAACGGGTATAAACTGATTGGGCGGAATCAGCCCCCGCTCCGGGTGAATCCAGCGCACCAGAGCCTCCGCCGACACCGGCGCGTTGGACGACAAACTGAAGATCGGCTGGAGATAAACCTGAAATTGGCCCTGTTCCAGCGCCTCGTACATCTGGGAAGACACCTCCTGCTCCCAGCGCAGGCTGCGGCGCAGCTCCTCGTCGTAGAGCGCCACGCTTTGATCACTTCGACCGGAAATCGTCTCCTGGGCAATCTGCGCGCGGTCACAGATTTCGCCCACCGGAAGCGTCAGATCGTCAATCTCATAGACGCCGCAGCAAATGTGCAGCCCGTATTTCAGGTGCAGGCGGCGCATCAACTCAGGCCCTATCTGACGGAAACGGTTCAGCTCCAGCTCCTCCATGCGGCACAGCATCACGAATCGATCTCCGCCTACCCGTCCCACGCAGGCCACGCCTTTCAGCTCGGTCAGCCTTGCCGCCAGATTTCGAAGGAGCCGATCCCCCGTTGCCCGTCCGAAAAGGTCGTTGAACACTTTAAAGCGATCCACATTTAAAAAGGCCATGGACCACTGCTGAGGCCGCTTGTCCTGCTCTGCCTGATCCAGCAAATCCCGGGCCTTCTTCAAAAAAGGCTCCCACTGCAAAACGCCGGTCAGCGCGTCGCAGTCCCGGTCATACCAGATGAGACTCACCAGATTTTGCACCTGATAGGAGACCATGTAGGGCTCCTTGGACTGCTCGATAAAAGCCACTGCCCCGAGGGAGAGCGCTTTCAGCTCATCCTCGGGAGCTCCTATGGCGATTGTCGGAATGGCCAGCAGCGCCCGGCTCGTGTGAAGGTAGTTCATCACGTCAAACCCGCTGAAATCAAACAGATGACACTGCAATAAAATCGCCGCGAAGTCCTGACGCCCGCGCAGGATATCCACTGCCATCTCCCCGTCCAGTGCCGGCGTGACATGGAACGCGTTTTGCAGGACTTCGACCATCTGCCCGCGGCGCTCACTGTTGCCGTCCACCAGCAGAATCTTCTGTTTGTCCTGCGTCTCTTTCACATTTCTCCCTCTCTTCCGGCAAGACGGATCCGTCCCGCTTTTTTTCGACCCACCGTGTCAGCCAACCGGCCGCGAACCCCAGCATCGTCCCCAACGCCGCTCCGGCCAGCACATCACTTGGCCAGTGAAGGTACAGGTACAGTCTGGAAAAGGCAATCAGCACCGCCAGAGAAAACCCAGGTTTCCACAGCCAGTTCTTCTCCATCAGCAAAGCCCCCACCGCGGCAAAGGATGCCGCAGTATGACCCGAGGGAAACGACCAATCCGTCGGACGGGAAACCAAGAGCGTTACTGCCGCGTTCACGTCGCAGGGGCGTACCCGCGCGATCAGCGGTTTGAGGATCACATTGCAGCAAAGACCGTCCAGAATCAGTGCCAGCGCAAGCACCGCACCGGTGCGCCGGTATTTTCCGGTCAAGAGCAAAATCACCGCCAGCGCGATCCAGATTTCCCCGTGGTTGCACAGTGCGCTGACAAACGGCATGATCGCATCCAGGAAACCTGTTCGGCAGTTTGCCTGTATCCAATTCAAAATGCCAAGTTCCAAAGTCCTCACGCACATACCTCTTCCGCACGGCCCACGCAAGACACGCTCCAGCGAATTATTCGTTGCTTTTCACTATATCATCTCCTTCCAGATTTGAAAAGGATTTTTTATAGTAACACCATTGTAAAACAGCGCATTCTGACATTTTAAAGTCCGGTTCCGTAGAAATTTGACATTTCGTACAAAAATTTTATTTTCTTTTTGAAACACAATTGACATTGCCCTCTTATCGTGATAGGATACGAAAAAATTGGATCGCTCAGATAGAGGCGCGAAGTTCATCAGTACCGCGAACAGACGGCAGGCAGCCGCCGCGGGAAAGGGGACGTCGCCGAAGGATTCCGGAGCTGCCTGCTCCGGGGGGCCTGGTTTTGCGGGGAATACCCGCCGGACTGTCACATTTTTTGTGAAGCGCTATCGATGGCTGAATCAGGCGACCAGCCTGCTTTTCCCACGGACCGCTTTGCGTCAAAGCGGCCCGTTTTTTTGCATCCCTCCGCCGCGGCTCGGAGAGAGGCATCCGAATTTTTGCCGTGAAAAGCTCAACTGAAAGGAAGTATTCTTATGAAGAAGTTTCTTGCTCTTGCTATGGCTCTGGCCATGACGGCCTCTCTGGCCGCCTGCGGAAGCTCCGGCTCCGCGGCTCCCGCCGCCTCCGACTCCTCCGCATCCTCTGGTTCCGCCGCGTCTTCCAGTGCGCAGACGGTCCCCACCGGCGTGGAGGCCGGCGTGCTGACCGTGGCCATGGAGTGCGCCTACGCGCCCTATAACTGGTCCCAGCCTGACGACTCCAACGGCGCCGTTCCCATTAAGGACTCCAACGAGTATGCCAACGGCTATGACGTCATGATGGCTCAAAAGCTGTGTCAGGCCAACGGCTGGAAGCTGGAAGTGGTCCGTCTGGACTGGGATTCCCTGATCCCCGCCGTTCAGTCCGGCACGGTGGACGCGGTCATTGCGGGCCAGTCCATGACCTCCGAGCGCGCGGAGCAGGTCGACTTTGCCGGCCCGTACCTGTACGCCTCCATCGTCTGCCTGACCAAGGCCGACAGCCCCTTTGCAAACGCCAAGGGCATCAGCGACCTTGCCGGCGGCACCTGCACCAGCCAGCTTGGCACCATCTGGTATGACACCTGCCTGCCTCAGATTAAGGACGCCAAAATTCAGACCGCCGCGGAGTCCGCTCCCGCTATGCTGATGGCGCTGGAGACCGGCGCGGTGGACTTTGTCTGCACCGATATGCCCACCGCTCAGGGCGCTATGGTGGCCTATCCCGACTTTAAGCTGCTGGATTTCTCCGGCTCCGGCGACGACTTCCAGGTCTCCGACGAGGACGTGAACATCGGCATCTCCGTCATGAAGGGCAACACTGCGTTGAAGGACGCGCTGAACTCCGTCCTGTCCACGATGACTGCCGACGATTTCAACGATCTCATGGCGCAGGCCGTGTCGGTGCAGCCCATCGGCGGCTGAGCGCCTTTCCGCCTGCGCGCATCGACTAAAATCTGAGGGAGCGAGGGAACTTTTATGGACTGGTCAAAATTTCCACAGCTGGCCGCCGACATCGCGGGTCTCTGGGCCAAATACGGCTTTGTAAATTACCTCAGCGGCATGGGCCGCACGCTTGTGCTGGCCATTGTCGCCACCGCCATCGGTTGCATCATCGGCCTTGCCTGCGGCATTTTGCAGACCATCCCCCACTCCAAGACCGACCATCCCGCGAAGCGGTTTTTGCTGGGGGTGATCCGGGTGATTCTCCGGGTCTACATTGAGGTTTTCCGCGGCACGCCCATGATTTTGCAGGCGGTGTTCATTTTCTACGGACTGCCCTACTTCACCAACAATACCGTCCGGTTCGACAATATCTGGACGGTCTCCATTCTGGTGGTCTCCATTAATACCGGCGCATACATGGCGGAGTCCGTCCGGGGGGGAATTCTCTCCGTCGACCCCGGCCAGACGGAGGGGGCCAAGGCCATCGGTATGACCCACTTCCAGACTATGATGAGCGTGATTCTGCCCCAGGCCCTGCGGAATATCATGCCCCAGATCGGCAACAACTTCATCATCAACATCAAGGACACCTCCGTCATGTTCATCATCGGCTTTACCGACTTTTTTGCCGCCCACAAGGCGGTGGCCGGGGCCACGTTCACCTATTTCCCCTCCGCCACCATTGAGATGGCGGGCTATCTCACCATGACGCTGATCGCCTCATTCCTGCTGCGGTGGGTGGAGAAGCGAATGGATGGGTCCGATAGCTACGAGCTGGTTCAGGCCGACTCTCTGACCATGACCGCCGGGACCTATAAGCATCCGGCCAAGGGCAGCAATTACGACGAGCACAGCAGGGAATACCGGGACAACCTCAAGCAATCTCTCAAGGACCGGAACTTTACCGCGAGAGGAGACCGCTGACATGGACGAGACGATTTTGGAGATCCGGCATCTCAGCAAGGCCTTCGGCAGTCATGAGGTTTTGAGGGACATCGATTTTACTGTGGAAAAGGGCGACGTGACCTCCATCATCGGGGCCTCCGGCTCCGGCAAATCCACCCTGCTGCGGTGCGTAAACCTGCTGGAGACGCCCACCTCCGGCGAGATCCTCTACCACGGGAAAAATGTGGCGGACCGGGGCGTAAACGCCGCAGCTTATCGATCCCATGTGGGGATGGTGTTTCAGTCCTTCAATCTGTTCAACAACATGACGGTGCTGAAAAACTGCATGGTGGGCCAGATGAAGGTGCTGAAAAAGAGTCAGGAGGAGGCACACACCGCCGCGCTGAAATATCTGGATCAGGTGGGTATGGGACCCTACATCAACGCCAGGCCCCGCCAACTCTCCGGCGGTCAGAAGCAGCGGGTGGCGATTGCCCGGGCTCTGGCCATGGACCCGGAGGTGCTGTTATTTGACGAGCCCACCTCCGCCCTGGACCCGGAGATGGTGGGAGAGGTGCTCGCCGTCATGCAGAGCCTCGCCCAGGAGGGGATGACCATGCTGGTGGTTACCCACGAAATGGCGTTTGCCCGGGATGTCAGCAGCCATGTGGTCTACATGAATCAGGGCGTCATCTGCGAGGAGGGAACGCCGGAAGAGCTGTTCGGCAATCCCCAAAGACAGGAGACCAAGGACTTCCTTTCCCGCTTCCGCGGCGTCAAATACTAAAATCCATGCGCAAAGGCCCGTACAGGACGGATGCAGAAGCGTCCGTCCTGTACGGGCTTTTGCCTGCAATGGTCTGGGTGAGCATTCCGTTCCCTTGCGTTCCGGACATGGTGCTTAAGCATACATTGACAAAAGCTGAGCAATGACGTAGACTGAAAAGCAAAACAAAAACCCGCCGGACGGAGTCCGGCGGGACTTTTTCGAGGTGTGCCATGAATTATGCCAATATCAAAACCTGCGACATTGCCAACGGCGTTGGGGTGCGGACCAGCCTGTTTGTCTCCGGCTGCACGCATCACTGTCCCGGCTGCTTCAACGCTTCGGCGCAGGATTTTCAATACGGAAAGCCCTTTACCCGGGAAACGGAGGACTTTTTGCTGGCGGAGCTGGGGAAAACCTATATCGAGGGACTTACGCTGCTGGGCGGAGAGCCGTTTGAGCCGGAAAACCAGCGGGCGCTGCTGCCGTTTGTGCGCAGGGTGCGGACGGAGTGCGCGGGGAAGACGGTCTGGGCCTTCTCCGGCTATACGTGGGAAGAACTGACGGGGAATAGCCACGCCTGCGCCTGCTGCGAGGTCACGGACGCGCTGCTGTCCCTGGTGGACGTGTTGGTAGACGGAGAATTTGTGGAGGCGCAGAAGGATATCTCCCTGCGTTTCCGGGGCAGCGCCAATCAGAGGATCATCGACGTGCCCGCATCCCGCAGGGCGGGGAAGATCGTTCTCTGGAACGGTTGACACGGCGGAGATTAGACCGCAGATCAGGCAAGAATTGAAGTATTGACAGGGCGGCGAAAAAGTCTTTCAGACCTTTTCACCGCCCTGTCCTGCGGTCACAGTTTGCCCGCAAAAGCTTCAGTGCCCCAGCTCTACGAATTTCCGCAGCGGCGCGTCGCCTCGCAAAGCCTCGTCACACTCGCCAATAAGCCGGTCCCGATCCTGATTCAGCGTTCCGGCCAGAACCAGATAGTTGCTGGCATGATTGGACCGGAATACGGCGCCTGGGCAGTCGATGTGCTCCAAAAACAGCCGTGTCTCCCGAATCAGTTCCATGGGCTGCGGCATCACCAGCTCCCCGTTGGCGATCCACTCCGCCATGGGCGTACCGGTGTAGATGCGCAGCGTCAGCAGCGCGATATAGTCCGGCCGCATGGCGTTCAGAGCTGCGGCGGTATCGACCGCATGAGCCTGCCAATCCCCGTTGGACCCGGCAAGGCCGTTGATGGCGGTGACGGACAGGGTGAGTCCGGCGGCTTTCAGCTTTTGCCCGGCCTCAATCTGCTGGGCCGCCGTGACGCCCTTGTTGATTTTTTTCAGCAGGGCGTCGTTGCCGGACTCAAGGCCCAGATACGCGAAGTCCAGCCCCGCCGCCCGGAGGGCGGACAGGTCCTCCGGCGACTTTTGCAGGATGCTCTTGGGGCTTGCATAGGTGGAGATCCTCTGGCATTCGGGAAACAGCTCCCGGATGTCGCCCAAAATTTCCAGCAGCTGCGCCGTGGGGAGAATCAGCGCGTCTCCGTCGGCCAGAAAGAAGCGTTCCACGCCTGGGTACTGCGTCCGCGCCCAGCGCAGGTCCTCCAGCACCTGACTGATCGGGGTGATGGAGAATTGCTTTGCCTTATACATATTGCAAAAGGCACACTTGTTGTGGCTGCATCCCACAGTCACCTGGATGATCAGGCTATGGGCTTCGCTGGGGGGGCGGTAGACGGCTCCGGAATAGTGCAGCATGGAAGGCCTCCTTTTTGACGATATGATTATTGCTGCGCGGACTGTGTCGCCGGAGTTTTGTACGCGGCGACTGCATGCTCCTTGCAGGGCGGCGCGCCGACTCCGGTTTGCAGAAATGCGAAAGATTTGTGCGGATTGA
>JAEWYA010000049.1 GCA_023395775.1 Bacillota bacterium | reverse complement strand
TCCCCCCGGACGCCCTCCCGGCGCAGGTTGTCCCGGTTGCCCGCCGTGGGGCAAAAATGCAGATCCGCCAGACGGGACACCATCACACGGTTCATTTCCTCCGGAAAGGGAGAATACTTGTCATAGGTTCGAAGGCCCGCCTCCACATGGCCCACCTTCACCTGATGGTAAAACGCGGACAGCGCCCCCGCAAAGGTGGTGGAGGTATCTCCGTGTACCAGAATCATGTCCGGCTTCAGCGCGTCGATGGCCTCGTCCATCCCCAAAAGGCACTTGCTGGTGATGGTGGAGAGGGTCTGCCGGGGGGTCATGATGTCCAGATCCCAGTCCGGCTTCAAATCGAAGACCTCCAGCACGGAGTCCAGCATCTGGCGATGCTGTGCCGTGACGCAGCAAAGACTCTCAATCCCATCCCGCGCGGCCAGTTCTCTGACCAAAGGCGCCATTTTGATGGCCTCAGGCCGGGTGCCGAAGACGCTCATCACGCGAACTTTCCCCATTACTGGTCCTCCTCCTTCTCCCAGCCCTCCGGCTCCTGTACCTCCGGCTTTCCCGGGGCGGAGGATCCGTCCTGCGCCGGGGACTCCGGCTCCGTAGCGTGGTGTCCGTGTTCCTTCAGCTCCTCCATCTCCTCAAGGAGCTCCTCCCGGACCTCCTTGGGGAACACGGCCCTTGCTGCAACCGCCGCCACCACGCACAGCGACACGAAAAAGATCATGGCCCGCAGTTCGCCGCTGGTGGTCAGCACCACGGCGCTGAGACCCAAAATGGCGGAAATTACGTACAGCGTGGCCACCGCCTGCTTCTGGTTCAGGCCCATGTCGATGAGGCGGTGGTGGATATGGCTGCGGTCCGCCTGCATGGGGCTTTGCCCATGGGCGATGCGGCGGATGAAGGCGAAGGCCGTGTCGAAGATCGGCAGGCCCAGAATCAGAAACGGCACCGCGAAGGAGATGATGGCCCAGGATTTGAACAGTCCTTCCACAGACATGCAGGCCAGAATATAGCCCAGGAACGTTGCTCCGGTGTCCCCCATGAACATTTTGGCGGGGTTGATGTTATAGGGCATGAAGCCGACGCAGGCCCCCACCAGCGCCGCCATGACTACGGCCACCTGGACCTCGCTGACCAGCAGCGAGATCACAAGTACGGTGGTGGCGGAGATGGCGGACACGCCGATGGCAAGACCGTCCAACCCGTCGATCAGGTTCACCGCGTTGGTGATCGCCACGATCCACAGCACCGTGATCGGGATGGACAGCGCGCCCATGTCCCAGTAAGGATTTTCCGAGAGCAGGTTGGGGTTGCTCAGCACATGGATCACCACGCCGTTCAGCGCCGGAATCAGCGCCGCCGCGATCTGAATGAGAAATTTGAACTTGGCGGGCAGGGGTGTGATGTCATCCACCACACCCAGTACCACGATGATGACGGCCCCCAGAAGAATGCTGCGGAACTGGTCCGTCATCTCCGCGAACAGCAGAATGCTCACAATAAAGCCCAGAAAAATGGCCAGTCCGCCCAGCCGCGGAATGGGAACATGGTGCATCCGGCGGTTGTCCTTGGGAACGTCCACTGCCCCCACCTTGTAGGCGAAGGTCTTTACGATGGGAGACGCCAGAAAGCTGACCACCAGCGCCACAAGCAGGGCCAGAAACACCCCGGCAAACAAATGCGAATTCAATAGCATTGTGACAACGATTCCTTTCGCCGCGCGCACTTTGTCCGGCTTTTCCGGTGGCGCGCGCTGTAATCAGCGGTCGATGAAGCCGACCTTTTTGTAGACCTTGCCCAGCGTTCGGTTGGCGACCTTTGCCGCCCGCTCCGCGCCGTCGCGGTAGATGGCCTGCAAAGCGTCCTTGTCGGCAAGTAGCCGCTCCGTCTCTTCCCGGATGGGGCGCAGCAGCTCCACAACCGCCTCGCCCACGGCGGCCTTAAAATCCCCGTAGCCGCGCCCGGCAAACTCCGATTCAATGGCGTCGAAGCCCCGGCCCGTACAGGCGGAATAAATCTGCATCAGATTGGACACGCCCGGCTTCTCCTTCGGGTCATACCGCACGCAGGCCTCGGAGTCGGTTACCGCCTTTTTGAACTTGCGCAGAATGTCCTCCGGCTTTTCCAGCATATAGACGCAGCCGTTTTGGTCCTTGTCGGACTTGCTCATCTTGCTCTCCGGAGAGGTCAGACTCATCACCCGCGCCCCTATCTGCGGAATATAGGGCTCGGGAATCTTGAACACGTCGCCGTAGATCCCGTTGAAGCGGGCGGCGATGTCCCGGCAGATCTCCACGTGCTGCTTCTGGTCGCCGCCCACCGGCACCAGATCCGCCTGATACAGCAGAATGTCCGCCGCCATCAGGGCCGGATAGGTGAACAGGCCGGCGTTGATGTTGTCCGCGTTTTTTGCGGACTTATCCTTGAACTGGGTCATACGGCTCAGCTCTCCGAACATGGTGTAGCAGTCCAGCACCCAGCCCAGCTGAGCGTGGGCCGGAACGTGGGACTGGACGAACAGCGTGTTTTTTTGGGGGTCCAGACCGCAGGCGATATAAGTTGCAAGCTGCGTGAGGGTGTGCCGCCGCAACTCGGCGGGGACCTGCCGGACCGTGATGGTATGCATATCCGCCAGCATATAATAGCAGTCGTACTCGTCCGCCAGCGCCGCCCAGTTGCGGATGGCCCCCAGATAGGAGCCCAGGGTCAGGTCGCCGGAGGGCTGAATACCGCTCAGAATCCGTTTTTTCTGTGTCTCGTTTTCCATGGTAGCACCTCAAATCTGCCGCTTTTCCCCATGTTGGCCATAAAGCGGCAATATAACTTTTATATTGTAGCACGGCGCATGGAAAAGTGCAATCCGTTTCGGGGATTTTGCCCCCCCGGCGGGGCAAAGGCCGTTTCCGTCCCCTGTGTTGGCGCAAAACAGGAAAATTCTTGACATTTGGGGCGATAAAAGCGATAATATATCCTGCTAAATTGTGCATGGAGGTAAATTCATGGCTGTTGATAAAGCATTCTTTGACGAAATGGAGGCCCGCATTCCGAGAGGGAAGGTCCGCACCCGTTTCGCCCCCTCCCCCACCGGCTACATGCACGTGGGGAACCTGCGCACCGCGTTGTACACCTGGCTCATTGCCCGCCACGCGGGCGGCACGTTCATCCTGCGAATTGAGGACACCGATCAGGTCCGTCTGGTGGCGGGCGCCCCCGCCGTGATCTACAAGACCATGGCCGAGTGCGGGCTGAATCACGACGAGGGTCCCGACGTGGGCGGTCCCGTGGGTCCCTATATCCAGTCGGAGCGCCGTGACCTGTACGGAAAGTACGCGGAGCTGCTGGTGGAAAAGGGCTTTGCCTACCGGTGCTTCTGCGGGAAAGATGAGGACGAGTCCCAGGAGGTGGCCGAGGGCGTCAAGGTCAAAAGGCACCACTGCGGCTGCCCCAATCTCTCCCCCGCCGAGATTCAGGCAAAGCTGGACGCCGGCGCGCCCTGTGTCGTCCGCCAGAAGATTCCCCGTGAGGGAACCACCACGTTCCACGATGTGACCTTCGGGGATATCACGGTGGAGAACGACACGCTGGACGATCAGGTGCTCATCAAGACCGACGGCCTGCCCACCTATAACTTCGCCAACGTGGTGGACGACCATCTGATGGGCATTACCCATGTGGTCCGGGGCAGCGAGTACCTCAGCTCCGCGCCGAAGTACAACCTTTTGTACGAGGCATTCGGCTGGGAGATTCCCATCTATGTCCACTGCGCCCCTGTCATGCGGGACGCCCACAGCAAAATGTCCAAGCGCCACGGGGACCCCTCCTACGAGGACCTGATCGCGCAGGGATATCTGACCACTGCTGTTTTGAATTATGTTGCCCTGCTGGGCTGGGCGCCCAAGGGAGAGCTGAGCGAGCAGGAAATCTTCTCGCTTGACCAGCTTGTGGAGGCGTTTGACATCGCCGGAATTTCCAAGTCTCCCGCCATTTTTGACATCGCCAAGCTGGACTACTTTAACGCCACGTATCTCCGCGCCCTTGCGCCGGAGGAGTTTGCAAAAATTGCGGAGCCTTATATCGGAAAGAGCGTTCAAAATCCGGCCATCGACGCCGCAGCCGTTGCAGCGCTGCTGCAGGCCCGCTGCGAAAAGCTGACGGAGATTCCCGAAAAGGTGGACTTCTTTGACGCGCTGCCGGACTATGACGCTGAGTTTTATGTAAATAAAAAATCCAAGACCGACAAGGCTGTCTCCAAGGATATGCTCTCCGCCGTCATCCCTGTTCTCGAGGCGCTGCCCGCCTGGGATACCGACTCCATTCACGACGCGCTGATCGGTCTTGCGGAAAAGCTGACGGTCAAGAACGCCACGCTGATGTGGCCTGTGCGCATCGCGGCGGCGGGCAAGCTGGTGACGCCCGGCGGCGCGGTGGAGATCTGCCGCATTTTGGGGCGGGACGAAACGCTGCGCCGGTTGAAGCACGGCCTTTCCCTGCTGGGCTGAATCCCGGCGTCAAAATACAAATTAGAAAGAATGGGTAACCCAATGAGTAAAGTAGTGATTCCCGCCGGGTACAAAATGCCTCTGACCAACAACCAGCTCCAGCGCGCCATCGAATTCATTCACGCGGATTTTCAGAAGAACCTGACGGAGCGGCTGGACCTCCACCGGGTCTCCGCCCCTCTGTTTGTGGACGGGGCCACGGGCCTGAACGACGATCTCAACGGCGTGGAACGCCCCGTGACCTTCGACATTCCGGACGTGGGCACTGACGGGCAGGTGGTCCACTCTCTGGCCAAGTGGAAGCGTTTGGCGCTGAAGCGGTATGAGTTCAAGACCGGGACCGGCCTCTATACCGATATGAATGCCATCCGCCGAGATGAGGAGGTGGACAACCTCCACTCCGTGTACGTGGACCAGTGGGACTGGGAAAAGCACATCCGCCGGGAGGACCGGAACCTCCAGTATCTCAAAGACACCGTGCGCACCATTGTGGCTTCCATCTGCGACACCGCCGAGGACCTGCGCAAAACCTACCCCGCCCTCACCTTCCACCCGGACCGGGATGTGTTCTTCATCACCACTCAGGAATTGGAGGACCGTTATCCGGACCTCTCCCCCAATGAGCGGGAAAAAGCCGTATGTGAGCGGCACCACACTGTGTTCCTCATGCAGATCGGCGGGAAGCTCAAATCTGGAAAGCCCCATGACGGCCGCGCCCCGGACTATGACGACTGGACGCTGAACGGCGACATCCTCATGTGGAACCCCGTTCTGGAGCGGAACTTTGAGGTTTCCTCCATGGGCATCCGGGTGGATGAGGCGGCGCTGGACAAGCAGTTGACCCTCTCCGGCCACGATGAGCGGAGAGGCCTGCCCTTCCACAAAATGCTGCTGGGCGGCGAGCTGCCCCAGTCCATCGGCGGCGGTATCGGGCAGTCCCGGCTGTGCATGCTGCTGCTTGGCACCTGCCACATCGGCGAAGTACAGGCCAGCCTTTGGGATAAGGACACGACGGCCGCGTGTGAAAACGCGGGGATTACCCTCCTGTAAAAACCGCATCGGTAAAAAAGCTGCTTCGCTCTTGAATGGCACAAAAGGCACAGAGTAAGAATATTTTCTTACTCTGTGCCTTTTGCATAAAATGTTAAAAAGGGCCTGAGAAGCACCGATTTGGCGCATCTCAGGCCTTTAAGCATTGACTTGAGAGAGGCCGATTAACCCTTCACCATGGAGGCGATCTCGTCGGCAAAGTTCTCCTGCTTCTTCTCAATGCCCTCGCCCTTTTCAAAGCGAATGGCGGTGACGAACTCGATGGAGCCGCCCAGCGCCTTGGCGGAAGAAGCGATATACTGCTCGACGCTCATGGTGTTGTCCTTCACGAACTCCTGCTGTAGCAGGCAGTTTTCCTCGTAGAACTTATTCAGCTTGCCGGAGGCGATCTTCTCCTTCACGGCGTCGGGCTTGGAAGCCATCTTGGGGTCGTTGGCCATCTGGGCCACGAGAATCTTCATCTCCTCGTCCAGAATCTCCTGAGAAACCTCAGACTTGTCCCAGAAGCGGGGATTCAGCGCGGCGATCTGCATAGCCACGTCCTTACCC
>JAEWYA010000048.1 GCA_023395775.1 Bacillota bacterium | reverse complement strand
ATGTGGATCTGACCATCGCGGACATTACCACCGGGGCCGCCAAAACCCTGAATCCGGAAATGACCGCCGCCAACTTCGGCAACCTCGCCGAGGATGCCACTTCCGCGGATCTGGCCGCCGGCGCCGTGAATCTTGTGCTGCAGGCCATTGGTACCATGACGGTGCTGGCCTGCCGCCTCTGCGGGACAAAAACGGTCATCCTCACCGGGTCCATGACCACTCTGGACCAGGTGGCCCCCACCTTCCAGATTTTCGAAAAGCTCTATGGCACTCACTACATCATTCCCGAAAACGCCACGTTTGCAACCGCCATCGGCGCGGGACTGTGCAGCCTTCATAAAACGGGGCTCAAGGGCTGCTCTGATTGAACTCCTGAGCGCGGGGACCTTTCGGCCCCCGCGCCTTTGCTATTTTTCACAAATTTAGGCATCTCAATTCTTCAAATTTTGCACGGCCCGGCATTTGACAGAAGCGTGATGTTATGCTAGACTAACTCCAGAAGTTAGGTTCTGCTAACTCATCTTTTTTAGGGGGATCATAGAGATGAAATTGGACAGCTTACCCATTGGTCAGGAGGCCGTCATCACCGCTGTGGGCGGACAGGGGGCGCTGCGCTGCCGTCTGTTGGATATGGGCCTGATTCCGAAGACTGCCGTGCGGATAGACAAGATCGCGCCGCTGGGTGACCCTTTGGAATTGCAGGTACGCGGATACGCCCTGTCCCTGCGGAAAGAGGACGCCCGGAACATCGAAGTGGAGGTCCGGCCATGATTTTTGCGCTGGCGGGAAACCAGAACTGTGGAAAGACCACGCTTTTTAACCAGCTCACCGGCTCCAATCAGCACGTGGGCAACTTTCCCGGTGTGACGGTGGACCGAAAATCCGGCGTCATCCGAGGGGAAAAGGACTGCACGGTGGTGGATTTGCCGGGCATTTACTCCATCCGGCCCTACACACCGGAGGAAATTGTCACAAGGGACTTCATCCTCAACGAGCGGCCTGACGGCATCATCAACATCGTGGACGCGTCCAACATTGAGAGGAATCTGTATCTGACTCTGCAATTGATGGAGACGCAGATTCCCATGGTGCTGGCGCTGAACATGATGGACGAGGTGCGGAAAAACGGCGGAACCATCGACGTTTCGGGCATGTCCCAGGCGCTGGGCATCCCGGTGGTGCCCATCTCCGCCGTGAAGAACGAGGGCGTTGGGGAGCTTGTAAAGGCCGCGGTGCAGACTGCTAAGAGCCGGACGCTTCCCGCCGTCAAGGATTTTTGTCCTCCCGGCCCCGTCCACCGCTGCATCCACGCGGTGGCCCATCAGATCGAAGACCATGCCCAGGCCGCCCGCGTCCCCGTCCGATTTGCCGCCACGAAGCTGATCGAAGGCGACCCGGACTTTGCGGCGCGGCTGGAACTGGATCAGAATGAGCTGGAACTGATCGAGCACAGCGTCACCGAGATGGAGACGGAGCGCGGTATGGACCGCAACGCGGCCCTGGCCGACATGCGGTACGACTTTATTGAGCGGGTGTGCCGGGATACGGTGGTAAAGTGCCGCCAGTCCAAAGAGCGCGTCAGAAGCCAGAGGATTGATCGGGTGGTCACCCACAGGATCTGGGCGCTGCCCATCTTTTTCGGCATCATGCTGGCAATCTTCTATCTTACATTCAACGTCGTGGGCGCGTTTCTCTCTGACCTTTTGGCGTCTGGAATTGACGCGCTGACCGTTCTGGTGGACGGGGCGCTGACGGACTACGGCTTGAACCCGGTGGTCCACTCTCTGGTGATCGACGGCGTGTTTGCCGGGGTGGGCAGCGTCCTTTCTTTCCTGCCCATCATCGTGGTTCTGTTCTTCTTTCTCTCCATTTTGGAGGACACCGGCTACATGGCCCGGGTGGCCTTCGTCATGGATCAGCTGCTGCGCAAGATCGGTCTGTCGGGCCGAAGCATCGTGCCCATGCTCATCGGCTTTGGCTGCTCCGTCCCCGCCATCATGTCCACCCGGACGCTGGCCTCCGAGCGGGACAGGCGAATGACGATTCTGCTGACGCCTTTTATGAGCTGCTCCGCGAAAATCCCCATTTACGGCGTGTTTGCCGCCGCGTTTTTCCCCGGAAAGGGCGGGCTTGTGATGTTCTCGCTCTACCTGTTGGGCATTCTGGTGAGCATTGTGGCGGCAAAGGTCATGAGGCGCACCGTGTTTCGGGGCAATCCGGTCCCATTTGTCATGGAACTGCCCAATTACCGTTTTCCATCCCTCAAGAGTGTGGCGCACCTCTGCTGGGATAAGGCCAAGGACTTTTTGACCCGTGCGTTTACCGTCATTTTCATCGCCACCATCATCGTCTGGTTCCTCCAGACCTTTGACGCACGCCTCAATCTGGTTGAGGATAGCGCAAATAGTCTCCTGGCGCTGGTGGGTGCGGTGATGGCTCCCCTGTTTGCCCCCCTTGGGTTTGGAGACTGGCGGATATCCACGGCGCTGGTCACCGGCTTCATCGCCAAGGAGTCCGTGGTGTCCACTCTTGGGGTCCTCACCGGAGCGTCCGGCAACGTGGCCGCGGCGCTGGGCGGTTTATTCTCCCCCGTCTCCGCCGCCAGCTTTCTGACGTTCACCCTGCTTTATACGCCCTGCGTGGCCGCCATCTCCGCCGTTCGGCGGGAGCTGGGCTCCGGCTGGAAGGCCGCCGGAGTGGCGGTGGGGCAGTGCGTGATCGCGTGGGCCGTGGCGTTTGTGATCTACCGAATTGCTCTGCTGCTCTGAGGAGGGATTTTTATGCTGGAATTTCTGATTTTGGCCGGACTGGTGCTCTGGCTCGCGGCGGCGGTCCGCTCCTACCGCAAGCACAAGGGGCGCTGCGGCAGTTGTGACGGCTGCTGCGAGCACTGCGGAGGCTGCAAGCGCTGAAGCGCCGACGCCTTTGGCGTACCGTTCTTACATATTTGAGCCATCGTGCACCCGGAATTTGAATCTTCCAAACGGCAAGAGGCTCCCGCGGACAGCTGTCCGCGGGAACCTCTTTTTTCGCGTATCACCGTGCGGTGAGGGCCTTTTGCAGATATGCCTGCATTTCCTCCTTGGATTGGACGGCACGAGCGCCGTCGATCACAGCCTGCTTCTGGGCATCAGGCATGGAGGCGAATCTCTCCATGGCGGTGGTATCCAGCGCCAGAGCCATTCCCATTCCCAACGGCAAATCAGTTGGTTCCATTCGCATCACCTCAACGACAGTCTGCCCCGCTTATGGAAAATCATGCACGGCGGCAAAATTGAGTTGCCCTGCCGCCGGGCGGCGCAGCCCGGTCTTTCACGGCGCCGTCTGTCCGGTTCCGTCCAGAGGCTTGCGGGCCTGCGTCAGCAGGTCCAGGTCCCGGAAAATTCCCTCCTCCAGATGCTCATATTCCGCCGCGTTGCCCACCCGGCGCATTTTTTTCGCGTACTTCGCCCCGTCGTCGAAGAGATTAATCAGGTAGAACCACAGCTCC
>JAEWYA010000032.1 GCA_023395775.1 Bacillota bacterium | reverse complement strand
TTCAGCTCCACCTGCTCCGCCTCGGCGTTCGTCAGGGCGGGGCGGCCGGGGTCAAAGGCGGACAGCTCCTCATAGTGGATGCCCGGGCGGCGGAGCAGGTCAATCAGACGGCAACCGTCGGTCACGTCGGCGGTCTCCTTATCCGCGAGAAAGGCGGACAGCGCCGAACCGGGAGCCACGCCGGTGTGGGTCAGGCGGCTTACTTCCTCGTCCACCCGTGCGTATTTTTCCTCCACCTCTGTCAGCCGCTGTTTGGAGATCAGCCCGATTCGGTGACCGATGGGAGTCAGGCGCCGGTCGGCATTGTCCTCCCGCAGGAGCAGACGGTATTCGCTGCGGGAGGTCATCATGCGGTAAGGCTCGTTGGTCCCCTTGGTCACCAGATCGTCGATCAGGGTGCCGATATAGGATTCCGACCGGGACAAAATCACCGGCGGCCTTTCCAGCAGCTTCAGCGCGGCGTTGACACCGGCCATAAAGCCTTGGGCCGCCGCCTCCTCGTACCCGGAGGAGCCGTTGAACTGGCCCGCGCCGTAGAGCCCCGCAATCTGCTTTGACTCCAGCGTGGGATACAGGGACAGCGGGTCCACACAGTCGTACTCGATGGCATATGCGGGGCGGGTCATCTCCGCGTGGGTGAGGCCGGGAACGCTGTGGAGCATCTGCAGCTGGACTTCCTCCGGCATGGAGGAGGAAAACCCCTGGACGTACAGCTCCTCGGTGTTCATTCCCATGGGCTCCACGAACAGCTGGTGCCGCATTTTATCGGGAAATCGGACAATTTTTGTCTCAAAGGAAGGACAGTATCGGGGGCCCACGCCTTCGATCACCCCGCCGTAAATGGGAGAGCGGTCCAGATTTGCAAGGACAATCCGCTTTGTCTCCTCCGTGGTCCAGGTCTGATGGCACACCGCGCGGTTCTCGGGGAAAGTTTGCGTGGTAAAGGAAAAGGGAAGGGGAGACTCGTCTCCGGGCTGGAGCTCCATCTCGTCAAAGTCCACGCTGCGGGCATTCACCCGGGGCGGGGTGCCGGTCTTGAACCGGCGCAGGGGCAGACCCAGCTTCAAAAGCGAATCGGTGAGGCGGTTTGCCGCGTGCATCCCATCGGGGCCGGAGGACTCGATACACTCGCCGATCAGCGTTCGCCCCCTCAGATAGGTGCCGGTGGCGATCACCGCGGCCCTCACAGAGAACACCGCTCCGGTGGAGAGAACGACCTGACTCACCGCGCCGTCCGCGGTCCGAACCTCAACGACTTCGCCCTGCCGGACGGTGAGGTTCTCCTGCTTTTCCAGGGTGTGCTTCATCCGCTCTTGATACCTTCGCCGGTCGGCCTGCGCCCGGAGAGACCAGACGGCCGGTCCCTTGCCCCGGTTCAAAAGACGGTATTGGATGCAGCACGCGTCGGCGGCCTTTGCCATCTCTCCGCCCAGAGCGTCCAGCTCCCGGACCAGGTGGCCCTTTCCGGTTCCGCCGATGGCGGGATTGCAGGGCATGTTGCCCACAGCGTCCAGATTGATGGTGAACACCACGGTGCGAAGCCCCAGACGGGCTGCGGCCAATGCCGCCTCAATTCCCGCGTGACCCGCGCCGATCACTGCGATATCAAATTGTCCGGCATGAAATTCCGTCATGGTCAAACCTCAAAAAAGTCCCGATACGGGACCGAAATCAACTCTCACAGCGCAGCGTCAGGGATACCACCTCCGGCCGGTTGAACAGGCGGAAGGAAGGGTAGATGTTGCCAAGCCCCCGGGAGACAAAAAGTTCCGACCCCTCCACCGTGTAAAATCCGGCGGTATAGGAGGGGAAAAAGCCCTGATGGGTGTCGATCAGCCCGTCGGTAAAGGGAAGGCGGATCAATCCCCCGTGGGCGTGTCCAGACAGCGTCAGATCATAGCCCAGCCGGTAATACTCCGACGCGAACCGGTCGTTCCGGTGGGCCAGCAGAAGGCGAAAGTCGTTTTCGCCATAGGTTTCCAGCAGCTCCTGCGCCACATCCCCCGGCGTTTTCTGTTCGGCGTAGGCATTGGGGTCGTCCACACCGGAGAGAAGGATCCGCGCTCCGCCGCACTCAATTGGGACAGTCTCGTTTCTCAGACACACCACCCCGGCGCTCTCCAGCGCGGCGCAGATGTCCTCCGCCTGCCGGGCCGCCCACTCGTGGTTCCCGGTCACGAAATAGGTGGGGGCCAGCGCCGCCAAAGCCCCGCCGATCCCGGCGGCGTATTCCAGAGGCTGTTCCGTGTCCTCATCCACCAAATCACCGGTGATGGCGATCAAATCGGGTGCTTCCGCACGGACGGCGTCCAGCAGCGTTTCATTTCCCGCGCCGAACTCCTTGCCGTGAAGATCTGAAAGTTGGACGACGGTGAATCCGTCGAACGCGGCGGGAAGACGGGTGGAAGAGAACTCCACCCGGGTGGTCCCCGGCACATTGTTGTCCCACCAGACAAAGCCTGCCAATGCGAGAAGAATCAGCGCCGTCCGCAGCAGGCGGTGGCGCCGCTTGGTTGCTTTTTTCATCAACAGCGTCCCTCAAACCGTTTTTCATGCCGCGGCCGAATCAGCGCGGTCCAAAGCTGCCGCCCGATAGCCGTTCGGCAATTATTATATCATGATTCCCTGTTTTTTGACGAGATGAAAATTCAACAAAGAACGGAAAATAATCCGCCGTTTCAGAGCGCCGCCTCGTAAAAACCGACAAAACGGCAGGTGCGCCAGTCGAAACAGATAAAATTGAGCACCGGCGGTCAGAGGCCGATCAGACATTAAATTGTAAAAACCGCATAAATGAATGTTAAATTTTTGTAACAACCGTCAAAAAGCACTTGCTTTTTATAGAAAGATAGATATAATGAAAATTACAAAAGAAGAGAAAGGAGGCGCATATGATGATGCAGAACGAAAAGTTCACAGCGTTTGACCTGGACGACCTGATTTATGGCACTGCCACACTGGTTCCCAGCGATCGCTAAAGCAGCAACGGAGCCGCGCTTGAAAGAGCGTGGGTTTTTTCTATTTTGGGAAGAAATTGGACCTGAACCGGAGGCGGACGCGCCCCGGCAGGCCGCTGCCGCTGGGCGCGAAAGTAAATATGTAGGATTTTGACGCCGCATGAGGAAGACTCAGCGGCGTTTTTGAATATCCCGGGGCAAAACAGAGCGGCACAGCCGCCCTCTGAAAGGACGGCTTCCCACCGAAGCCGGAAACCCACTGTTTTTGCCCGGAAAATTGTAAAAATCAGTGGATTTTTGCACAATTTTATGATATCTTAAAGAAAAGGGAATGGTTTTGTCGCGTGTGTTTGTTCAAAACCTGATGGGGAGAGAAGACCTATGAAAGAGAGAAAGTGCGCAGCCCTGGTTTTGGCCGCCGTACTTCTGTCCGGCTGCGGCGCGGCGGAGCAGGCGACGGCTCCTTCCGCCGGCTCCGGCAGCGGGGATGAATTGGCCGCGGTCGTCTCCGCCGCGCCGGCCCAATCGGCTGCCGGGTCCACGGAGATCATGGGTGCGGCAAGGACACAGGGGAATAACCGGGATCTGACGGAGGAGGAAATTCTCGCCGCCTATGACCGCGCTGTCACTGCCTATGAGTGGTTCGATCTGAATCCGCTGCCCTGCGGCGGACCGGTGGTGTTGGAGGATGGAATCGGGTATCAGCGGGTGGAATATGCCGGATTCGACACGCTGGATGATCTCAGAACTTATCTTAGCAGCCTTTTTTCCGAGGATGTGATCAGCCGCCTGCTTTCGGAAGATGCGCAGACACCCCGGTATCGAAACATCGACGGCGAGTTATACGTCCACCCCGGCGGACGGGAGGCAGACCCGGAGAAAAGCAGCGCCTCCGCTGCGGTGGAGCAGAAGGAGGACGGCTCGTACCTCATCAACGTGACCGTCGATCTGCTGGGCAATGAGCAGACCACCGTAGCGGGGGTGGAATGCTACGCCTTCCCTTACCGGGAGGTGAACGGTCGCTGGGTCTTTACCGATTTTCAGCTGGTATATTGAACCGCGCCGCCGCATATTTATTGAATACAGATATACAGGAGGGGACGGTCGCCGGCGGCGCCCGTCTCTTCCCTTTAAAATTCCGAGGGTAAAAGGAATAATATTTTCTTGCAAAAATTGTTCTGTATGTTACAATAACAAACGACGTAACGATAGCTAACGAAAAAGCTATCATGAGAAAGGGAGCGTAAAAAACAATGGAAAACATGTTCTGGATCGGATTTGTCGGCTTTGCGCTGGCAATCGCCTTTGCCTGGATGCAAAAGGGCAAAGTGATGGGTTACTCCGAGGGGACCGAGAAAATGCAGAAAATCGCGGCCTCCATCCGAGAGGGTGCCAACGCCTACCTCAAGCACCAGTATACCACGGTCGCAAAGGTTTTCGCGGTGGTCTTTGTGATTTTGCTTATCATGGCGTTTGCCTCCGGCGGAGAAATGCTCTCCAAATTTACACCGTTTGCCTTCCTCACCGGAGGCATCTGGTCCATGCTTGCGGGCTTCATCGGCATGAAGATCGCCACCAACGCCAATGCCCGCACCGCACAGGCCGCGTCTGAGAGCCTGAACAAGGGACTGCGGGTGGCCTTCTCCTCCGGCTCTGTCATGGGCTTCACCGTGGTGGGTCTGGGCATGCTGGACATCTCGATTTGGTTCTTCCTGCTTCACGGCGCGTTTGGCATTACCGACGCCGACGTGCTTGCCAACATCATGGTCATGAACGGCATGGGCGCGTCCTTCATGGCGCTTTTTGCCCGTGTGGGCGGCGGCATCTACACGAAGGCCGCCGACGTGGGCGCGGACCTTGTCGGCAAGGTCGAGGCGGGCATTCCTGAGGACGATCCCCGGAATCCCGCGACCATCGCCGACAATGTGGGCGACAACGTGGGCGACGTGGCCGGTATGGGCGCGGACCTGTACGAGAGCTATGTGGGCTCCATTCTGGCCTCCTTCGCCCTGTCCGCCGTGGCCGGATACGGCTACGCGGGGATGCTCCTGCCCATGCTGATCGCCGTATGCGGCATCGTGTGCTCCATCATCGGCTCCTTCTTTATCAAGACCAAGGAGGACGCCAACCAGATGTCTTTGCTGAAATCTCTGCGGACCGGCACCTATCTGGCCGCCATACTCTCCGCCATCGCCGCCGCCCCGCTGACTTATTACACCGTGGGCAACTGGGGCGTGTATGTGGCGATTCTCTGCGGACTTGTGGGCGGCTGCGCCATCGGCTATTTCACGGAATATTATACCTCCGACACCTATAAGCCCACCCAGAATCTGGCGGCTTCCTCCGAGACCGGCTCTGCCACCGTGATCATCGGCGGATTGTCTCTGGGCATGAAGTCTACGGTGGCCTCCATCCTGATTGTGGCCGTGGCGGTCATCATCAGCTTCTTCGCCGCAGGCGGCGGAGAGTTCTCCACTGGCCTCTACGGCATCGGCATCGCCGCCGTGGGCATGC
This sequence comes from Bacillota bacterium, assembly GCA_023395775.1. Classification (GTDB taxonomy): domain Bacteria; phylum Bacillota; class Clostridia; order Oscillospirales; family Oscillospiraceae; genus Oscillibacter. Next base: position 7,666 of record JAEWYA010000032.1, on the reverse strand, counting down.
TGTCCACGCTGGGCATCACGCTGGCAACCGACGCATATGGCCCGGTGGCTGACAACGCGGGCGGTATCGCGGAGATGGCCGGTCTTCCCGAAGAGGTACGGGACCGCACCGACGCGCTGGACTCTCTGGGCAACACCACCGCTGCCACCGGAAAGGGCTTTGCCATTGGCTCCGCATCCCTGACCGCACTGGCGCTGCTGGTGTCCTATGTCAACATCGTGGAGGGCAAGGGCTATTCCATGGACCTGTCCATCACCAGCCCGACAGTTCTGGTGGGACTGTTCGTGGGAGCCATGCTGACGTTTGTGTTCTCCGCATTTACCATGAGCGCCGTCCAGACCGCTGCCCAGTCCATCGTGGTGGAGGTTCGGCGTCAGTTCAAAGAGATTGCCGGCATTATGGAGGGGACCACCGATCCCGACTATGCCTCCTGCGTGGGCCTTTGCACCAAGGGCGCGCTGCACGAAATGGTGACTCCGGCATTGCTTGCCATCATCGTCCCCATCCTCACGGGTCTGATTCTCGGGCCTGCGGGCGTGGTGGGTCTGCTGGGCGGCGTCTCCGTGACAGGCTTCGCCATGGCGGTATTCATGTCCAACGCGGGCGGTGCCTGGGATAACGCCAAGAAGTACATCGAATCCGGTCACCACGGCGGAAAGGGCTCTCCCTGCCACAAGGCGGCCGTCGTGGGCGATACCGTGGGCGATCCGTTCAAGGACACCTCCGGCCCGTCCCTGAACATCCTCATCAAGCTTTGCTCCACCGTGTCCATCGTATTTTCCGGGCTGATTATCAGCTTTAACCTGATGAATCTGCTGTAAGCCGCAGATTTCCAATTGAAGATGGTACTCCGCCGCAGGTCACAAATGGAGTGGGCGGCTGTCGGTCTCAAAACAGCAGCCAACAAACAGACGGCAGGAGGTCAAGGGACCTCCTGCCGTCTGTTTGCTCATAGAACGGTATTACCAGATTCTCAGTATATGCTGCATCAAAAGGCTGACGGCGGTGATGCCCACCCAGCAGCAGGCGCCCAGCACGATGGGCTTGCCTCCGGTCCTGACCAGCTTGACAAGGTTGCTGTTCAAGCCGATGGCCGCCATGGCCAGCACAATCAAAAATTTGCTCAGTTCTTTTACCGGTGTAAACACGGCCGCCGGCACGCCAAGTCGCAGAGCCAAGGTTGTGATTACGGATGCCGCGATAAAATAGAGAATGAAGAAGGGGAAAATCTCCCGGAAATTCACGGCCTTCCCTTCGCTGCCGGTTGCTTTTGCCCGACGAGCCCGTGCCAGTGCTAGCACCATGGTGATGGGAATGATGGCCAGAGTCCGGGTCAGCTTGACTGTGACGGCCTTGTCCAATGTGGCCGTGCCCAGACCCCACATACTGTCCCAGGTGGCGGCAGCCGCAGTGACGGATGAGGTGTCGTTTATGGCTGTGCCGGCAAAGATTCCAAAGGCCTCGCCGGAGGTGGTGCTGAAGCCCAGCAGACTTCCAAAGGCGGGAAACAGCACCGCCGCAAGCACATTGAAAAAGAAAATGACGGAGATGGCCTGCGCCACCTCTTCGTCGTCCGCGTCAATGACGGGGGCGGTGGCGGCGATGGCGCTGCCCCCGCAGATGGAGGAGCCGACACCGACCAGCGTTGAAATTTTCCCGGGGATGCGCAGAACCTTGTGAAGAACAAAGGCGATTACGAGAGAAGTCGTGATCGTACACAGAATAATGGGCAGGGACTGGCGTCCCGTCTGTGCGATGACCCGCAAATTCAGCCCAAAGCCCAACAGTACCACAGCCCATTGAAGAATCTTTTTAGAAGCAAATTTGATACCGCTCTCCAGTCGGCTTTTATCCGGGAGAAACATGGTGATTACCATACCTGCGAGAATGGCGATGACCGCCCCACCCACAACGGGAAATCGCTTGCCCAGCAGCCAGGACGGCACCGCGATGGCCAGGCATACCAGCAGTCCCGGCCCGTTCTTCTTTAAAAATCCCATCGGTTTTTCCTCTTTTCAAAAGTCTCATTCGCCATGATACGCCCGCTGATAAATAAATTCAAATTATAAATCTTTATATTATCATAAATGTATGTTATAATATACTGGAAAAGGGGGCTGCGCCCATGCTGGATTTTCGAATTGTAACATTTCTGACAGTCTGCGATACCCGAAACTACACCCGGGCCGCGGAGCAGCTGCACATCACGCAGCCCGCAGTCTCCCAGCACATCCGTTATCTGGAGGAGACTTACGGCACAAAGCTTTTTTGCAGCGATGGAAGACGCCTGAACCTGACGCCCGAGGGGGAGGTGCTGCGCCGGACAGCCGCCGCCATGCGCAACGACGAGCTGCTGCTGCGGGAACGGCTGCGTACAGGGGTAAACGGAGAACTGCCGCTGCGCTTTGGAGTGACCATGACGGTGGGCGAGTTTCTGATTGCCCGTCCGCTGAGCGCGTACCTGCTGGAACATCCCAGGGCGGATGTGCGTATGGAGATGGGCAATACGGAGGAGCTGCTGGGCAAACTGCGCCGGGGGGAGTTGTACTTCGCCTTGGTGGAGGGGTACTTTGACCGGACGGAGTTTGACTCCGCCCACTATCGGACGGAACGATTCCTCGCCGTGTGCGCGGCGAGCCACCGGTTTGCCTGTCCCCCCGCCGCCCTGCGGGACCTTTTGCAGGAGCGGGTACTGGTCCGGGAGCCGGGCTCCGGCACAAGAGATATTTTAGAAAAGCATCTGGCGGCCCAAAACATGGCCCTTTCGGATTTTGCGGATATTGTGCAAATCAGCGGAATGCAGGCCATTTTACAGCTGCTGGAGCGCGACGTAGGCATCTCCTTCCTCTATGAGGCCGTGGCACGGCAGGGCATCCGGAGCGGCACCCTGCGGGAAATCCCCCTGCGGGACTTTCAGGTGGAGCACGACATTGCGCTCATCTGGGAGCGGGGCAGCGTCTTTGCCGGGGAGTATCTGGACCTGTGCCGCCAACTGCTGAAAGCGGACGAACCCTAAGCAAAACCGGCTGGGCCGCTGCCTACTTTTTAGCAGCGGCTCAGCCGGTTCAATTTTTAGAGAGAACGCTTGGTTTTCATGCCTGAAAGCAGACGGCAATGTCTTCGGTAATCTTTGCATCAATCTTCCCCTCGCGGGCCATCTCGCGCAGGATTTTTATCGCTTCGCTGTGAGAAAGGCCGTCCTTATAGGGACGTGCTTCGGTAAGCGCCTGATAAATGTCGATGCAGCACAGGAGACGCTCGTTTCGGTCAAGCTCCGCCGCGGTCTTGCCGAAGGGATAGCCGCTGCCGTCAAGCTTTTCGTGATGCAGACAGGCCCAGGCGACCACATCCGGAAGATCGGTCAAATTTTTGAGAATTTCATAGGAGGCGCCGGCGTGGGTTTTCATAACGGCAAACTCCTTGTCCGTCAATTTATCCGGTTTTTCCAGAATCTCGTTTGGAATCGTCAGCTTGCCGATGTCATGCAGCGCGCCCGCAAGGTACAGCTTGGCGCAGGTATCCGCGTCCTCCCCATAAAATCGGCCCATGGCGGCGGATTTTTCTGCAATACCGAGGGAATGAGTGCTGGTAAAGTGCGATTTATAGTCGGTAATTTTTGCAAAGACCGTGGCAAAGGATACGATGGTATCGCTGCTGTATTCCGGGGAGTACTTGGGAAGAGACTCCTCCAGAAGCAGCGAGACGGCGTCTCCCTCCATCCTTTTTAGCTCTGAATAAGGGACAGACTGCCGGAACAACTCAAGCAGGGAAACATCAAACAGCTTGCCGCTGTTTTCCGCCAGCCATTGCAGCAGATCTTCATATTTCTGTTCGGAAACGCTGTCGAGGTGGAACGTGTTATCAATTTGATCCGCAACATGGATGAGCTGTGCAAATTTTGGAGTGACCGCTGCTGTTTTGTGAAACGGTCCGCTTCCGTCCGCGTTTTCATGGTGGTAGAGCACGGCGCCCTTTACATGCTCGTAAAAGGACAGCCGGCTCATGTTCCGCTCTCCCATTTCACAGTGCGGGCCAAGCGCAACGCTGTCAAGCGTAAAGGAATCGTCCATCGCCCGTCGGGCAGCGATATACTCCGTCAGCGCGTTGTCGTGCATGACGGCCGCACCCGCCAGCGCCGCCAGCTGCTCCGGAGAATATCCAAGCTCCGTGCCCATCCGTATACACAGATAGGCCACTCGCTTGGCGTGATGTGTGGTAACGCCGAATACCTCGCTCTCCACATGATCGAGAGCGGAGGAGAGCGCGAACAGTGTGCCGCTCATGGAAATTTTCATCAGCTTTGACCTCCCGACAAATGGACGCGGCCCCATCCGTGTCCATTTGTTTTTCTTTTGCTTTTTTGTTCTACTCCTTCTCGGGAAAAAATTCCATGACAAATGTCACTGAATCAGCACAACTTCACGTATGCCCTTCGGAGCGGGTGCTTTAGGATGAGAGCGAAATTTGCCGGGAGGACCGCAGAAAAATTTTTTTAGATGTACGCACCCGTGCAATTTCCCCCTTTCGCTGCGTAGTCGTGCAGACGTATCTGCAAAATAACTCCCGCAGGCGGCGTTTCCCCTCTCCGCCGAGCGGGAAAAAGGGGAAAATTATGAATCAGACAGAACATTACAAGCTCAGTCAATGGGAAAAGACAGACCGTATCATGATGGACGACTTCAATCGGGACAACGCCAGCATTGATACGGCGCTGGCGGCCTCCGCCGCCGCTCTGGCCGCGGAAACCGCCGCGCGAACGGCGGACGTGGCGGTGCTGACTGCAAAAAGCCCGTTTGTCAAGCTCCGGGAAATCGTGACCACACAGAGTGCGGCGCAAGTAAATCTGGATTTATCCGACATCAACTTCGCGGATTGGCAGGTTCTCTGGCTGGACGTGGCTCCGTTGGGCTCATGGGTGGGGTTTCTGCTTCCCAACGGCAGGACCGACGCAGTTTATTGCCAACTGGGAACTACTGCCTCCGGGTCAACCTCCAGCTCCGGGCTGGCTGCCTATTTCAATGACAAGAAGTACCGGACGCTTTTCTTTCCAGGCAAAAATAAAAAAAGAAGGTTTCCTGCATTACGGTCGGGGAAAGCGACGGCGGCATATTTTACCGGGGTGTGTGCAGTGCGCTTCCCTTTTCCCAGCTGAAAACCTTCCTGCTGGTTCCCGTAGAGTCCTACTATTTCCTGAATGTGGGAACAAATTACGATCTGAGGGGTGCGATAAATGACAATTAACGTTTTGACGGTTTACCCAGACGGCACCCAGACGGTGGCGGCGGTAGAGGTGCCTGACGATTATTCCCCCGGCACGGATCAGCCGGCTCCCACACAAACGCAGGAATAAGCAGCCACGCAAAACCCCGCTTCGTAAGGAGCGGGGTTTTTGCTATCAGATCGCCCATGCAAAAACACGGTTTTTCTTTACAAATGGGGCAAACTCCTGTATAATACCTTGGCTATGAAATATGTGGAATGGAGAGTGTGTCATGGCTTTGATTGAATATGACGAATACAAGCAGAAGCTGACCGCCCTTGGCCCGGAGCTTGAAAAGCTGGCTGCGGCGCTGGATATCGACACTGCCAAAAGAGAGGCTGCCAGTCTCGAGGCCCAGACCAGCGAACCGGAGTTCTGGAACAACCTGGAGCGCTCTCAGCAGGTGCAGCAGCAGCTTAAGCGTCTGCAGGGCAAGATTGGGCGGCAGGAGAAGATGGTTTCCAATTGGGAGGACTTGAAAACTCTGTGCGAAATGGGCCAGGAGGAAGACGATCCATCTCTTTTGGACGAATTGAAGGAAGGCTATGCCAAGCTGGAGGAGGAAATCTCCGATCAGCGGCTCTCCACCCTCCTCTCCGGCGAGTACGACAACAACAACGCCATTTTGTCCTTCCATGCCGGAGCCGGCGGCACCGAGGCTCAGGACTGGACCGGGATGCTCTATCGGATGTACACCCGCTGGGCGGAGCGCCACGATTTTAAATATCAGATTCTCGACTATGAGGACGGCGAGGAGGCGGGCATCAAATCCGCCGCCATCTCCATCGCGGGTGAGAACGCCTATGGCTTTTTGAAGAGCGAAAACGGCGTCCACCGTCTGGTCCGCGTCTCCCCGTTCGATGCCAATGCCCGCCGCCAGACCTCCTTTGCCGCGCTGGAGGTTATGCCGGACCTTCCTGACGACGCGGACGTGGAAATTCGGCCCGAGGACATTGAGATGCAGGTCTACCGCTCCTCCGGCGCGGGTGGCCAGCACATCAACAAGACGTCTTCCGCCGTCCGCCTGATCCATCTCCCCACCGGGGTGGTGGTCTCCTGCCAGACGGAGCGAAGCCAGTTCCAGAACAAGGATAACTGCATGAAGATGCTGCGGGCCAAGCTGCTGGAGCTGAAAGCCCAGCAGCACGCGGAGAAAATCTCGGACATCAAGGGCGTCCAGATGAAGATCGAGTGGGGCAGCCAGATCCGATCCTATGTCTTTATGCCCTATCAGATGGTGAAGGACACCCGCACCGGCTATGAAACCAGCAACATCGACGCCGTGATGGACGGTGAGCTGGACGGATTTATCAACGCCTACCTGTCCCAGCTGGCCACCGGCGAGCTGAAAAAGTGAGCTTCGCCGCCCGGAATCTGAAAGCATTGCGCAAATCTGCGGCGCGGCTTTAAAGCCGCGCCGCTTTCCCGTTGGCGCACCAATTCAAAAGATAGAAGAAAGAGAGCATCTATGGAAGAAAACAGAAATAAGTCTGCGGAAAACAAAATGGGCATCATGCCGGTGGGAAAGCTGGTATTCAATATGTCCGTGCCCATTATGGCGTCCATGCTGGTGCAGGCGCTGTACAACGTGGTGGACAGTATTTTCGTTTCCCGGATTTCGGAAAATGCGCTGACCGCCGTGTCTCTGGCGTTTCCCATGCAGGCGCTGATGATCGCCGTATCCACCGGCACCGCCGTGGGCATCAACGCGCTTTTGAGCCGGGCTTTGGGGGCGAGAGACCCCGAACGGGCGGAAAAGGTGGCTTTGAACGGCGTATTTCTGGCGGCGCTGAGCTTCATCGCCTTTATCCTGATCGGCATCCTGGTCTCGCCGGTGTTCTTCCGGTCCCAGACCGATGTGAAGGAGATTGTGGACAGCGGTATCACCTACCTCACCATCTGCTCGTGCGTATCCTTCGGCCTGTTTTTCGGAATCACGTTCGAGCGCCTGCTTCAATCCACGGGTCGGACCCTCTACACCATGTTTACGCAGGGCCTGGGAGCCATCATTAACATCATTCTGGACCCCATCATGATTTTTGGACTTTTTGGCATGCCCCGGATGGGCGTGGCGGGGGCGGCTGCAGCCACGGTCATCGGGCAAATCTGCGGAATGTGCTTGTCCCTGTTTTTCTGCCTGACGAAAAACACGGAGGTGCCTTTGAATTTCAAAGGCTTTCGTCCCTCGGGCGAGATCGTCCGGGACATCTATCTCATCGGCGTTCCCTCCATCATCATGCAGGCCATCGGGTCCGTCATGGTCTATGGAGTGAACCGCATCCTGATCCCTTTTACAACCACCGCCGCCACTGTATTTGGCGCGTATTTCAAGCTTCAGAGCTTTATCTTCATGCCGGTGTTCGGCCTGAATAACGGTGTGATCCCCATCGTGGCCTACAACTACGG
>JAEWYA010000030.1 GCA_023395775.1 Bacillota bacterium | reverse complement strand
GGGGGGGTTCCCTCATTACAGTGGAGCGGCAGATAAGGATTATTTTTTCGCCGCCTTCTTTTCCGACTTTCTCAGATCGCAGTCCCTTTGCAGCGGGCAGTCCCCGCACCTGGGGGATCGGGCCGTGCAGGTGTCCCGGCCAAACAGCACGATTCGGTGACAGAAGTCGGAGGACTCCGCGGGCGGGAGAACCTGCCGGAGCTGCCGCTCTACCTGCACAGGGTCTTTGCTGCCGTCCGTCAGGCCCAGACGGCCCGCGATGCGGATGCAGTGGGTGTCGCAGACGTAGGCGGGCTGGCCGTAAACGTCTCCCAGAATCAGGTTCGCTGTCTTGCGTCCCACGCCGGGCAGCGCCGTCAGCTCCTCCATGGTGGCGGGGACCTTTCCACCGTGGTCAGCCAGTAATTTCTGGGCGCAGGCCACTAGGTCCCGGGCCTTTCCGTTGAAAAACCCGCAGGAGTGAATGTACTGCCCCACCTCCGTCGGGTCCGCCTCCGCGAAGCTCTGAAGGGTGGGGAACCGGGCAAACAGAATCGGAGTCACCTGATTTACCCGCGCGTCGGTACACTGGGCGGAGAGCCGTACGGCGAACAGGAGCGCATAGTCCTTCGCGTATTGCAGGGAGCAAAGCGCATCCGGGTAGACGTCCTTCAGCGTTTCGATGATGCGCTTGACCGCCGCCTTTGCTTTCATACTGTTTCCTCCTTTTATCCCGGAAATTGACCTATTCCGTCTCAGTATAACGTTTTTGAACATACTTGGCAACTGCTTTTCCGCCGCCGCGCTTTTTCGACCGCATGAAAGAAGCGTATTAAACAATCAGATGTTACCTTCGACGATTTCCGCACGTAATTGATTTCCTGTTGCAGTTCACGGAAGAGATGTGCTATAATAGCCGCAGCGCATCGTGCAGCGTATGCGGGCATTTTGCAGGGCAGATCAAACTGGCTTGCCGGTTTGGCGTGGTGGAGCACAAAATGTGCTGTATAGCAACTTCACTTTACATCATATTTTAACGTGGTTCGACAGTGTAATGAGCATCTGGACAGCACTTTTGCTTTACAGAATGTTCTTGATACTGAACCGCTCCATTTCCACCAGAAGCCATAATTGGTGTTTGAGGCCTGTCAGTTCCGCCCGGAACTCGGACGACTCTTTCTCGGCGGCAAATGCGGCGCAGCGGCGATACATGGCGTCCGCACTGTCCACCGCGTCGTGTTCCGTCGTGATATGGAGATAAGTCTGACGGCTGGACCAGTCGTCATAGCTTTGGGAGAGGGCGGCCTCCGCACCGCTCCAGTTTTCTGCGGCGGCCTCTGCTTCCGCCGTCTCCAATTGCCCCTGCCAACGGGTCACATTCTGCTTTGTGGCATGGCAGTTCAGCACGGAGGCGGCCAGAATCGCCGCCAGCAGGAAAACAGGCTTCAGCCACGATTTCATGTGGATTTCTCCTTTGGAAGACAATAGATTTTATCACCACCGTCGATGGTCAGCAAAAATACGTCGCGGAAACTGGCGAGGCCCTGCCTTTTCACCTGCTTTTGAAGCCATTCCTCCGATTTCCCGTACTGTTCCAGATTCCGGGCGATGACACGTCCGTCGTTGATCAGGATGATAGGGAGAGAGACGCTGTCTGTGATTTCCGTGTCCAGATCTTTTGCCGACGGCGGCTGGACTTCGGGCCAGGGGAGGATCGAGAGCTGACCGGAATTCTCCAGAATTGCGTATTTCACGTCATTTAGATTGCTAATACCCTGTCCCCGCAGTTCCTCCAGCAGCTCGTCAATGGTGAAACGGTTTTTCCGCATGGCGTCCTGCCGGAGTCTGCCCTGATCGATCAGCACTGTGGGGGACCCGCACAGCAGCCGCCGGAACCGGATGGAACAAAGGGACAGCTGGCTTAATAACATGGAAAGAGACAGCAGCGTCAAAATCGGGATGACCCCCGAGAGCAGGGGAATTCCAAAATCCTGCATGGGTACGGTTGCCAGGTCCGAGAGCATCATGGTCAGCACCAACTCGCTGGGTTCCAGCTCACCAATTTGCCGCTTGCCCATGAGCCGGAGTCCGACCATAATGAGAAAATAGAGAATGATGGTTCGCAGGAATGCGGTGGCCATATGCGCATGCCCCCTTTTCACCAGTATTTGCCGGGAGAACCGGGCGTATACGGCGAAAAGTTTTCCGGGAGGACCGGGACCGCAGATTTGGTTTATGCGGCCTTTTTGAAAGACCGGACCGGAAGCGCTTTAAATGTGGATAAGGCTCCGCCTGCAAGGGCGGGGATTATCATAGATGGTTTCCTAGTCGCAGAATGAGAAAGGAGGATCACGGGAAAGCCCGTCACCAGCGCCATGTGCCCGCGAGGCGTCCGCTTCGCGGGATAACGAGGAGAGGGGAGTATCGAGAATTCGGCGGATGCCCCTCCGCATCCACGGATGTGTCATGCAGCTACGAAATATGCGGGCAACCGCAAAACAAAAAGACTGCGACCGTGGGAAAAGCGACAAATCGTCTGCGCGTTTGTCCTTTTGATATCCGGCCCCGGAAACCGGGACCGGCAGATGCTTTGCGGCCTTTTTGGCCTGCGAAAGACAAATTGAATATCAGGAGGATTGTCATTTATGTGTGGAATTATTGGGTATTCGGGCGGCGCACAGGCCGCCCCGATTTTGCTGGACGGTCTGGAGCGGATGGAATACCGGGGGTACGACTCCGCCGGCGTGGCCGTGCGGTCTGAGACGCATGGCCTTCAGGTGAGAAAGTCCAAGGGGCGGCTGAAGGTCCTCAGCGACATGCTCCACGGCGGGGCGGATCTGGAGGGAACCCTCGGCGTGGGCCACACCCGCTGGGCCACCCACGGAGAGCCTAACGACGTGAACGCACATCCCCACGTCAGCGAGAGCGGTAACATTGCGCTGGTCCACAACGGAATTATCGAAAACTATATGGAGATCAAGGAGCATCTCCAGAAGCTGGGGGTAAAATTTACGTCCGACACCGCCTCGGAGGTAGTGGCCCAGCTATTGGAGTTTCACTACAACGAATGCCACAACATGCTGGAGGCCGTGGGCCGCGTCCTGCGGCGCATTGAGGGCTCCTATGCCTTTGGCATCATCTGCTCCGACTATCCGGATGCGCTGATTGCCGCCCGGAAGGACAGTCCGCTGATCCTGGGCTATGGCAAGGACTGCAATTTTATTGCCTCCGACGTGACGGCAGTGATTAAATACACCCGGGACGTGGCCTATATGGACGACGGGGAAATCGCGGTGGTGACGCCCCGGGGCATCGACGTGTTTGACGGTGAGCTTGTTCCCGTGGAGAAGACC
>JAEWYA010000208.1 GCA_023395775.1 Bacillota bacterium | reverse complement strand
CTCCACCGCTCCATCTGCCCTTCCGGCGCGGCTTTGCAAAACAGCTCCCGCTCAAAAAAGTCATAGACCCGCCCCTGTGCCGCGGCCCATTCCCCCAGCACGAACCTCCGATAGAAGATGCCGTTGTAACAGGTCTCGTACCGTCTGCGGACCTCCCTTGTCAGCGCCGGATTGTCCGCCATGGTAAAGTGCAGATACAGCGCCCGTTTTTCCCGCGCTTTGCAGATCCACTCCCGGTAAAACCAATGCTGCGGCCCCTCCGGGTTGCAGTCCAGCCAGAGCTTGCTCCCCGCCACAGAGCACCGCGCACAGGCTTGCTCCACGAAGGATCTGGGCATCAGCGCCGCCTCGTCCAGCAGCACCCCCGCGAGGGTGCTTCCCTGGATCAGCGCCGCGCTGGACTCATCCCTTCCTCCAAAAAGCCAAAATCGGTTCCGCCTTTTCCCGCTGCGCACCACCAGCAGATTTTCTGAGTGCTTTTCCGTGCATTTCATTCCCAGCTCCCGCAATACCGGAACAATCTCCTGCAAAACGTTTCGCCGCAGAGAGAGGATGGTCTTTCCGCACACCCCGAACTGCTGTTGGTCAAAGCAGGTCTGCGCCCATAAAAAGAAGGACAGCCCCATCGAAAAGGTCTTTCCGCTGCGGACAGCCCCGTCGCAGATCACCGCGTCGTATTGCTCTCCGTCCGTCTGCCACCACCGCAGCACTCTGCGCTGCTTTTCAGAGAACCGCATTGCCTCCACACTTTGGCCCCTCCTTTTCGTCCTCGGTCTTCAGCGCCTGCAAAAATTGCTCCATACCGTCCTCTCCGTTTTCATCCAGCAGGTCCCACAGCGTCTCCAGCGCCTGTATCCGATCGATCAGCTTCATCTCCGTCCCCTTGTCCGTAATTTTCAACTCCGCCACATCGGACAGATTCAGGTCTCCTGATTCCAGCATCTCCCGGTTTGCCAGCTTTGTCACGTCCGACACCCGGCCGAACGCCATCTGTCCCAGCCGCCGCAGAACGTCCTGCCGGGTGGGCAGCTCTATTCTCCGCATCCATTTCAGCCGTTCCGCCACCTCCTCCAGCCGCAGCAGCGCGTAGCCGTCTTCTCTTCCCACACTTTTAGCCGCCCGGTTTGGATCCATAGAGAGCAGAAACTCCCGGCAAAACCGGTCTTGCTCCGCGCCGGTTAATTTCTTTCGCATCGTTTTCACCTCGCTCTTATATGAAAGGATCCCCACTTCGTTTACTTGTACGGTTGTGTACATTTTTTATAAAATTTCAAAAAAATCTCCGCCTTTCGGCGGAGAAAGCGGTTTTGCCCACAGGGCTGTGTTAGTAATCCTTTTGCCTCAGCTGTGTTTTTCGACGCTGCCGGACAGCCACCCACGCAAATGCCCTGTGAATACCTACATATAAATAATTATCATTCCAACCATCATTCCAATCACCGCAGCAAGTGCCGGCGCTTTGGAGTGCCATAGGCTGCTGGCCTCCGGCAGCAATTCTCCGAACACCACATAAAGCATCGCCCCCGACGCAATGCCCAGTGCCGCGGCCAGCGTCCTGGGCCCTATGGTTCCTAAAAAGTACCCTGCGGCCGCCCCGAAAATAGTGGGTGCCCCCGTAACGGCGGTCGTCGCCACCGCTCTCGGCTTCGATATCCCTCCCGAGATCAGCGGCACCGCCACCGCCATTCCCTCCGGGATATTGTGCAGCCCGATCACCGCCGCCATCATAAGTCCCCCCCGGCTCAGTGCCTCAGGTTCTGCTTCTCTGGCAAACGACGCCCCGATCACCATTCCCTCCGGTACGTTGTGCAGCGCAATGGCCGCCGCCATGACCACACCCGCCAAAAGCAATCCGCCGCGCCCCTGCTTCTCGCGTCTTTTCTCAATACTACCATTTAAACCGCAGACCACTCCGTATCCCGCCAGTACGCCCCCCACAATCAGTACCAGCGGAATCTGCTCCCCGGTGTCCTCCGGCGTCAGGGCGTCCGTCAGCAGATCAAAGCACACCACCGCCACCATAACCCCCGCGGCGAAGCTCAGCAGCAGACTCACCGTCCTGCTGGAATCCCGCCGAAACAGGCAGCTCACCGCACCTCCCAGCCCCGTACCTCCCATTCCCGCCAGAGCTGTGATTGCCAGTATCCACAGAACGCCCAAGCGCTCCTCCCCCTTTCAAGCCGCAGCTCTTTGCCGTCGCGCAGCCGCCCATCGTGCTCCTATATCTCAAAATAAAGGGGCAGGAAGCCGCACAGCAACTTCCTGCCCTTATCCTTCGTCTGTTCTCTTTTTCGCCGTGTTCCATCCCGTCACTGAAACAGGATATAGGTCAGCGCCCCAATCAGTCCGATTCCCGCCAGTGTCAGATCGAAGGCAAACGTCTCGCCGATCAAAAATCGCTTGGGTTTTCGAGCATACACGCCGAAATTTTCATTCCGTTTCGGCATGAATACGCCGGGAGCCCTCAGATACAGCAGCTTTTCTCCAGACAGCACCAAAAAGTCCCCGATGCCTGCGGCCACCCGGGCGCACAGCGCCCCCGCAAACGCCAGTCCCCGCACCGTGGGACGGTACACCAGATTTTCCAAGTCCAGCTTCTCCGGCCATAAATCCGGGTATACGGCCCCGTCGGCCGTCTTCCTGCAAAACACCGTCCGCACCACCAGCAGATATACCGCCGCGCCGATCACCAGCGAAATCAGCGCTCCCTGCAAATTCGTCCATGAAAAGTAGCGGATCATTCCGTGATACTCCCCCGCCCGCAAAAACACAGAGGACTTTTCCGCGATGATTTGCATGGAAACCCAGGGTGTCAGGCCAAATGCCATCAGTAAAAACGCCGTTAGCCCCACCGCGATTTGGGTGGCCGGGGCCATGTACTCCCGCACGCTGAATTTCTGCTTCTCCGCCCGGCTCTCTACAAAAACGGCCACAAACAGCTTTGTCATATAGGCCGCCGTCAGCCCGCCGGAAATCAAAAACAACCACTCCACCGCCCGGAATCCGGTCGCAGAGACCCCCAAATGCTCCAGCTCGTGAATATACTCCACAATACTCTCATGCAACAACGTCTTGCTGATGTATCCGGAGGTCCCCGGCACACCCGCGATCGCCGCCGCGCCAATGAAGAACACAGCTTTGAGCATGGGCTTGTTTCGTCCCCAGCCCCGGATTTCGTTCAGATCCAGCGAGTGGGTTCCCATGTATACCACGCCCGCCGATACGAACAGCACCAACTTGATAAGTCCGTGGTTCAGCATGTGGAGCACGGTTCCCCACGCCGCCAGCGCATTCTCCGCTCCCAGAAACCCCTGCATCGCCACGCCCATCAGAATAAATCCAATCTGAGACATGGAAGAACAGGCCAATGCCCGCTTCAGATTGATGGAGAACAGTGCCAGCACCGCCCCAAGCACCATGGTGATAGTCCCCAAGACCAAAATCACCTTATTCCAGTCCTCGCTGGAAAAGAACAGGTACCGGGACGTCACGAGAATACCGAAAATTCCGCTCTTGGTCAAAATTCCGCTGAGCAGGGCCGACGCCGGCGCCGGTGCCACCGGATGGGCCTTGGGCAGCCATATATGCAGCGGGTACATACCCGCCTTGGCCCCGAATCCCACCAGGCAGAACATTCCTGCAGCAAAAAGTTCGCCGTGTTGCTCCGCTCTGAGCGCTGTCACCAGCCCTGGCAGCCGCTGGATAATCAGTGACCCCAGCAGGTGATAGAGCATCAGCAAGCCCACCAGCAGCATCATCCCCCCGAACACCGCCACCGCCAGATACGTCTGTCCGGCCCGCAGCGCGCTGGGGTTCTCGTTTTGCGCCACCCATACATAAGAAGCGAAGGACATAATCTCAAAAAAAACGAACAGCGTGAAAAGATCCGCCGCCAGAAACACGCCCATCAGAGCCCCCAGCGTCATCAGCCAGGAACAATAGAATCGGTTCACGCCCTCGCGGTCCGCAAAATATTCCTTGCAGGGAAGCGCCGTCATCAGCCATAAAAAGGCGGACAGCACAGCCAGCATCGTGTGAAGGCTCTCCGCTTCGAATCGCAGTCCCAGACCGCATACCTGCGGCAGCGCAGCCGTCCCCGGCGCAAGCAGCAGCATCGCCGCCGCCAGCAGCTCAATGCCGGGAATCATGCGGATATACACATTGCGGTACTCCCGTCCTCTCTTTCGCAGCGGATAGACGAAGTACGCCGCCAGAAATGGGAAAAACACCAGAAACAGCAGTAAAAATGTGCTCATTCAGCGTCTTCCCCCTTTCATAGCATATTGGAACCCACCGCCCGCAAAAAGCCGATCAGCGGACTGGACAGCAGCGCCAGCACAATGCCCGCCGCCGCCAGTACAATCAACGGAATGGTCATAGCCCTATTGGGATCTTGGATTTTTAAAAGTGCCTCCGCGTCCACCGCACCCACTGGGAACCATGCCCGAACAAAAATCGTCATCATATACAGAGTTGTCAGAAGGGTAGACAAAATCAGCGCTCCAATGCCCACATAGGCCAGGGGATTCCCCGATATCACCGCGGCGGAGCAGATCATCCACTTTCCCGCAAAGCCCCCCAGCGGCGGCAGTCCGATCAGTGCAAACGCCGACACGGTAAACGTTCCGAACGCCACCGGCATCCGCCGCCCGATTCCCTCGAACTCGTAGATATACTCCCGTCCGCTCTTCTGGATAATGGCGCCCGCGCAGCAGAACATGGTGATCTTCACCACCGCGTGATAGACCATATGGGTCAGCGCGCCGGTGAGTCCCACGGGCAGCATCAATGTCAGTGAAAAGAGGATGTAGCTGAGGTTACTCACCGTGGAAAACGCCAGTCTCCGCTTCAGATGCGGTGTCCGCAGCGCCCGGGCCGCGCCGTACACAATGGTAGCAATGGCCGCCGCCATGACCACGTCCTGGGCGGCACTTCCCCGCAGGAAGTCCGCCCCGAACCCAAAGTAGATCAGCCGCAGAACCGCGAATGCCCCCGCCTTCACCACCGCCACTGCATGGAGCAGAGCGGACACCGGCGTGGGGGCCACGGATGCATCCGGCAGCCATCCGCCAAAGGGGAAGATCGCCGCTTTTACGCCAAAGCCGAAAAATGCCAGCACGAACACGGCTCGCAGTATGGGCTCATGTCCCGCCGCCTTTGCAAGGTCCAGCACCCCACCGTAGGTAAAGTCCAGCGTCGTCCCGTAGCTCAGCATAAACACGATGCCGATAAACGCGAACGCCGCCCCCGAGAGGGAGTACACCAGATATTTCCGCCCGGCATACCGTGCCTTCTCGTCCATGAAGTGCATCACCAGCGGCAGCGTTGACAGCGTCAGCAGCTCATAGAATAAATACAGCGTCAAAAAGTCCTCCGCAAATGCCACGCCCAGCACCACGCCGAAGCTGGCGATCCAAAAGCCGAAAAACCGGTTCTCATGACCCTCGCGGGACATATAGTCAAGGCTGTACAGCGTGATGAGCGGCCACAGCGCCGACACGATGGACCCATACACCATAGAGGCTCCATCAATCCGCAGAGAGATGGAGAACTCGCTGGAAAACCGGACCAGTGTACAGGCCGGAGCCACGTTCGCCGCCGCAGCCACCGCAATGGAGGCAAAAGAAAGGCACGCCGTCAGCAGCACCGACATCATAATATAACCATTGCGTACCCTCCGGTTCTGGGGCTGCAAGATCAGCAGTCCCATGCCCAGCACCACGGGAATGAGAACGGGAAGCGCCTGAAGCCAGTACATCCGCCAACCTCCTTTCGTTTAAAATTCAAAATCAGAATATCTGCGGCAGAATCGTGGAAATCCACGCCTGCAAACCGTTGGGAAACAACCCGAAAATCAGCACCGCGGCGCCAAGCGCCATCAAGGGAGCGGTCATTTGCGGCCCCACCTCTTTGCGCTCTACCAGCACATCCCTACCTGGGAAGAATCCCCGCACCACGATGGGAAGCAGATATCCCGCGGTCATCAGCGCCGACAGAATCAGCATCGCCACCCCCAGATATCCAACAATCCGGGACTCGCAGTTCAGCGCCGCAGAGGCCAGATACCACTTGCTGATAAATCCGCTCATAGGCGGAATCCCAATGATGGACAGCGCCGCCGCGGAAAAGCACACCATGGTCCGGGGCATTCGTTTTCCGATTCCCACCAATTGGTCCACCAGCGTAAAATTCGTCGCAACGATGACGGCTCCCGCCGCCAGGAACAGCGCATCCTTTGCCAGCGCGTGGAACACCATCTGTAAAAACGCTCCCCGCATACCTCCCGGGGTCATCAGCAGCAGCCCAAACAGCACGTAAGACACCTGACTGATGGTGGAGTAGGCCAGCCGCTTTTTCAAGACCTTCTCCTTCAGCGCAAGCATGGACCCCGTGAACACCGTACACAGCGCCAAACCGATCAGTGTGTACTGTACCCAGCTTCCGCGCAGAAAGTCCGGTCCAAACAGATAGTACGTCACCCGGATGATCGCCAGCACACCGCCTTTGGTGATTACGCCGGACAGCACGGCAGACGCCGGGGCCGGGGCCACGGGATGGGCCGTAGGCAGCCACGCCTGCATGGGCATCATGCCCGCCTTTGCACCAAACCCGATCGTCATTACCAGAAACACAATCAGCAGCAGCGGCCTGTGCACCGCCGCCATTTGCAGGTTCAGCACTCCGCCGCCGGTAAAGCTCTGATCGATCAGGTAGTGGGACAGGAAGAAATACCCCGCCAACGCCATACCCGCGCCGAACACGGAGTAGCCCAGGTATTTAAGTCCGGCTCTTCTGGCTGCCGGAGTCCCGCCGTGCAAAACCAGCGGCATCGTCAAAAGGGACATCATCTCAAAAAACATATACAGCGTCACGAAATTGTCTGCCAGAGCCAGGCCCATCAAGGCACCCAGCGTCATGGTATAGAATCCCTGAAACTGCTGTCCCCGCCCCGCGTGGTGGAGATACGCCCCGGCGAATACCGCCACCGGCAGCCAGATTACCACGATCAGTACCATAAAAAACTTTGCCAGCGAGTCGCTCTGTACCGCCAGATACAGCTCCCCCTCAATGGTCATCAGCCGCAAGGACCGCTCCGGCAGGACGCACAAAACCGCCGCAGCCGCGGCAGTGGCGATGGTCAGCCACAGCACCAGACGGTTGCGGGTCTTCTCGTCCCTCTGCCGGAAGACGAACACGCCTCCGATCACGGGCAGCAAAATTGGAATCAGCAGCAAAGCGGTTTCTCCCCTCGCAAAATTTTTGGTTCCGTTCAGTCTCTCACAGCCAGTTCGGACCTTGCTCCCGACCCCGGCTCACATCAGCCGGATTCCGGCCCGGATTACGTTTAAAATTGGGTGGTAAACGATGCCCAGCAGGAAAATCAGGATGATAAACACCGCGGCCGCGATGAAAAACAGGCGGTCAAACCGCGTGTCCTCCGGTTTCACGTCCAGCATAATGAGCTGGACCTCCTCCCATGCGGGCCGCACCCAAATTGCCAGAATCGCCGGCACATAGTACAGCGCGTTCAGCACGGTTGATGCCGCGATCGTCAGCAGCACCGCCGCCATAAAGGGCGATTCCAACGCGGCTTCGGAGAGATACAGCTTGGACACAAATCCCCCCAGCAGAGGAATCCCGATCATGCTCAACGCTCCCACGGTGAATCCCACACCCGCGGCCACATCCCGATAAGCGCTGCCGCGCAAGTTTTTCAGTGACCGGTGGTGTCCGCTGACCGTGGAGAGCCGTCCGGCACAGATGAACAGCAGTGGCTTACAGGCCGCGTGGACGAGAATGTGGAAACACGCCGCCGCCACGCCGGCCTCTGTCCCAAGCCCCAGTCCCATGAATATATACCCGATCTGAGCAACCGACGAGTTGGCCAGCATTCGTTTCACATGATACTCCCGCATAGCCGCAAGTGACCCGAAGATCATTCCCAGTAGGCCCAGTATCAGCAAAATGTTATTCACGCCTGCCTTTTGCATCAGCTGCAGTCCGAACACCCGGGTCATCAGCGTGATAAGCAGCACTATGTACCCCTTCAGCACCAACCCGGACAAAATTGCGGAGGACGACGTGGTAGCCCCGCCGTGGGCATCCGGCAGCCACAGATGGAAGGGAAACATGGCCCCCTTGATTCCCAGGCCCACCACCATCAGTCCGATGGATACAACCAGCGGCCTTTGATACTCCCCCAGCTCCGCCAGAATCGCCACCGCCTTGGCCAGCGGCTCCATCAGCAGGTACCCCGTGACGCTGTTGAGCAGCGTCAGTCCGATCAAAAACAGTCCGGACCCCAGCAGACTCATGAACAAGTAGCGAATCGTTGCGATGAGATTTGGTCCCGTGTCCTTGGCCATCACCAGGGCGCAGGCCGCGATGGTTGTGATCTCAATGAACACGTATCCGGTGAACATGTCGTTGGTGTAAACCAGCGCCAAAAGTCCCGCCAGCAGCAGGTCCGTCATGACAAAGTACAGTCCTTGCTTCTCCGGCAGAATATCATGGAACAGGCTATGGCCGCCGCCCAACAGCGACAGCCCCATCACAATGGCAAACGCCGTTGCCAGCAGCGCCTGCAGGGGCCCCGCCTTGATGGCGTTTCCGTAGGGCGCGGCAAACCGTCCCATGGAGTACACAAAGCTGACGTCTTTAGTATAGAGGAAGTACAGCAGCACCGCTGACAGCACGGCAATCACAGCCGTCATCATCAGTGCCAGCCGGTAGACCTTTCGCCCATCCTGAATGACCGCGGACAGCACACCGCAGATGATGGCGATAAAAATGCAGATAAAGGGGAGATTTTCATAGAAAGGCCGCATCAATCCTCCTCCTTTTTGGCCCGCTCCAGCAGTTCACGCAATTCAATGGTTCCATAGTGCCGGTATATGCGCTGGATCAGCGCCAAAGAGAACGCCGTCACACTGACGGACACCACAATTCCGGTCAGAACCAGGCCGCTGGGGATGGGGTTGATGTACAGCGACGCGTTGACGCTCCCCTCTTCCACGATGGGCGCGCCGTGTCCTTCGATGTATCCGAGGGAAGCCAAAAGCAAAAATACGGCGGAGTCCATAATGCTGAACCCGATGACCTTTTTCAGGAGGTTCTGCTGGAGCATCATGTTCAAAAGCCCAATCCCGAACAGGATCACCGCCACCACGGCAAATCGGTTCTGCGAGATCGCCTCCAGCATCAGAGCTTCCCCCTTTGAAACATTGTGTAAAATCCGTAAATGGTGCAGGCCACCACCAGGCCCACGGCCAGATCGATCACCGTCATCATCCACTCCATCTCCACCGTGATTCCGTTGGCCCCCGCGAAGATGTAGATCCCATATGTCAGCGCATAGGCCATCAATCCCGTAATCCGCACCCCGTCGTATAGACTGCGGGTCAGCAGCCGGCTCAGCTGCTCCGGCCCAAAGGCAACGGAGTACAAAATGAGTCCCCCGCCTAAGATCGCCCCGCCGGAAAATCCGCCGCCCGGCGAGGTCTCCCCGTTGAGCAGTACGTACAGCGCAAACAGAAGAATAAACGGAGACAGCAGCTTCGCGGACTTTCGCAGGATATTGTCCGTGTGTGTCCGCTCGATGGCGTCCTCCCGCTGGAGCCTGTGCAGTGTGCGCTCGTCGGTGTTGTTCTCGTCCCGCTGCAGCAGCATCATCACGCTGCTCACCGCCAGAAATAAAACGCAGCTTTCGCCCAGCGTGTCAAATCCACGGTAGCTCAGAATCATGCCCGTCACCGCGTTGGTGGCGCCGGTTTCCTCCTCGGTATATTCCAGATAGTGCTGGGACACCTCGTTGTTGGTGGGATTTCCCGGCTGCCCAAAAGGCGGGATGCAGAGCACTGTTGCGAACAGGATGGCGATCAGCGCCAAACAAAGAACGCTTGCCGCCAGCGGATACAGTCCGAGAAACTTTTTCAGCCGCAGCCGTTCCTGCTCCTCATGGAACTCCTGCGGCGCGCGGGCGCGTACCGGCCGCCGGTCCATCACATACTGGGTGGTCGGGTCCCTGGCTACGCTGTCGCCGTTGACCCATTCGGCAAAGCGCCTCCACGCGCTCTTTTTCTGCCCGTCACTCATCCCGCGTCCCCTTCAGCGCCCGAATTTTCTTCAGCGTCAGGAAAAAGAGAATACCGCTGATACCCGTCCCCACTGCGGCCTCCGTAATGGCCAGATCCGGGCTTTGCAGCATACTCCACAGCACCGCCAAAATAACCGAGAACGCCAGGTACACAATTACCGTCGCCAGCAGCCGCTTACAAAGCGGAGCGGCAGCCGCACAGATCACAAGGCCCACCAGCAGAATATTTTCCAATACTGTCATCGTCTCTCCACCTTACATTCCGACTTGAGATTGGGGCTGGTCACCGTCTCCACCTGGGCAATCAGATGACTCGCCACCGGGCTCGTGATCCACATAAACACCAGAATCAGCAGGGCTTTCAGCGAGGACAGCGTGGGCACGTGGAATAGAATCACACCCACCAGTATGCAGAAAATTCCCAGCGCGTCCCCCACGGCGGCGGCATGCATCCGGTTCAGCACATAGTCGAACCGGTAAAGTCCCAGCACCGCGGTAAAAAAAACGAATACGCCAAACACCAGAAATACCAATCCCGCAGCACTCATGATGCTATTCGCCATGCTCCTCCGCCTCCTTCTCTCCAGGCTCGGACTTCGTGCATTTCGCCTTTCTCCAGTGGCGTACCAGCACCAGCCGCACCATTACCACCACGGTCAAAAAGCTTAAAAGGGCGTACACCAGCGCCACATCCACCAGAAAATCCTCTTTCAGCCGAACAGACAAAATGGCGATGATCGCCACCGCCATCGTATTGATCATATTGACGGCGATCACCCGGTCGGTGAACCGGGGTCCGATCACGGCCCGCACCAGCGTTGCCAGGATCAGCACCGCCAGCAGGACCGCCGACGCAGTCAGCGCCGCGTTTTTCAGGTCGGTCATATGTTCTTCTCCAGTTTCCGCAGTTTCCGTTCAAACTCGCTGTGCTCTAAGCCTTCGGCCAGAGATGCATCCAGCGCGTGGACGCATAGCAGATCCCCCTCCTGAGACACGGTGATGGTCCCCGCGGTCAGCGTGATGGCGTCGCTGAGAGCGGCTCGGGCACTCTCGCTCATCAGGTCCGTCCTAAACCAGATGAGCCTCGGCTCCATATTTCGCCCTTTCGTATAAATAAGCCGCATCACCACCAGCCCCGCCCAGAGCATTTCCTTCAGAAGATAGAGCAAATATAGGATTCCGCCTCCCGCCTTTTTAAGAGCTCTCAGATCCCTGGCGGGGCTGTATCCCAACGTCCGGCAGGCCAATATGTACAGCGCGGCGGAAACCACCGCCCCAATCACGCAGATTTCAAAGCTGATCCCCCCCGACAGGAGAATCCACAGTCCAAACAGCAGAATTGACAAGCCGTCGCCTCCTCTTTGTCAAATTCTAAAACCGGTCTCCCGAACTCACGGCATCGTGTCCGCCCCACGCCGCTTCTTCGCGTAATCCTGCACATATCGCATAAAATTCCGCGTCACCGGAGACACGGACTTCAACTGCGGCACACCCATCCCCAGAATACGGTACTGCGGCGGGTCCATCGGCATGGCCACCGCGTCGTTTTGATAGTTCCGCAGCAGCAGCTCGGGCAGAATGGAAACCCCCAGTCCCGCCGTCACCAGACTGATAATGGCGTAATCGTTGCAGGCGGAAAAACGGATATGCGGATAGTGCTCCAGCCGGTCCAGTACGTGATGGACCTCGTAGTCATAGCCCGCCAGCGGCATAATAAACTGCTCGTTTTGAAATGCTTCGATGGGCACGGCGTCCCTCTCCGTCAACGGGTGCCCTGGCGGCAGCAGTGCCAGCATCTCGTCCCGGCACAGCGGCAGCCAGTCGAAGGGCCGGTTTTCTCCGCCGGTGTACAGGCACATGTCCGCCTCGTGATTGTCCATCATGGCGTCGATGCGGTCCGCTCCGCCCTCGATAATTTGAATCTCCACATTTGGATAGTCTTTTTGGAACGCGCTGATAATGTTTGGGAGCCAGTAAATGGCCATGCTGGAAAAGGAAGCGATTCGGATATGGCCGGTGTCCGCTCCCTTAATTTTTGCGATACTCTGTTCCAGGCTCTCGTTGGTATTCAGCAGCTGGCGGATAATGGGCAGCAGCATCTCCCCCTCGGAATTAGGAATAATACCGGATGAAGTCCGGATCATCAGGGGAAAACCCACCTCGTCCTCCAGCGACTGCATCATATGGCTGATGCCGGACTGAGTATATCCCAGCTCCTCTGACGCCTTGGACAGGCTCCCCAGCTCCACGGCACGGACGAACGCCTCGTACTTTTTTATATTCACGCTATGCCGCCCTTTCATGTTTCGTAGTACAAATCAGACATTCTCTAATAGCTACTCTTATGTTATCGTATCTATGTAAGAAATGCAAGAGCTTTCTGCGAAAGCCGCGCAACTGATGTGTCGGCTCGTTTTTCTCATACAGGGCAGACCATTTTCCAGTTTGACAGGGCCGGAAACTTGTGCTTGCCCACCCCTCTCACAAAAGGAAGCCGCTGTGATCGCACAGCGGCTTCCTTTTGCACATATTTCATCTTTGTCCCGCATAGGTTTCCCCCAAGGGGGAATGTTTAAATGACGATTCATGTGGTAAATACCGGCGAATCGGTTGATTCCATCGCCGCAAAGTACGGTGTTGATCCTTTCCGGCTCGCTGCGGACAACGAGGTCCCCGCCGGGGGCGCTCTCGCCGTGGGACAAACTCTGGTTGTCCGCTTTCCAAAGCTCATCCATTCCGTCCGCGCCGGAGATACGCTCACCTCCATTGCCGCCGACTACGGCGTCACCGTCCGCACCCTCTATCAAAACAATTGGAGTCTGGGCGGTCTTCCCTCTCTGGACCTGGGGATGGACATCGTAATCTCCTATCAGGAACCGCCCATCGGCGCCGCCGCTTTCAATGGCTACGCCTACCCTTTCATCAATCGCCTGCTGCTGGATTCGGTCACGCCGTACCTCTCCTACCTCACGCCCTTTACTTACGGAATCACGGCGGAGGGCACTCTCCTTCCCCTGCAGGACGACGCGCTTCTCCTCTCCGCCCGGGAGCATGGCGCCCGCCCGGTCCTCCACCTTTCCTCCTATACGGAAAACGAACAGTTCGACTCTGCCCGCGCCACTCTGGTCCTGACAGATGAAGCCGCTCAGAACCGTCTGATCGCCAGTATCCAGCAGCTCATGCGGGATAAGGGCTTTGCCGGGATTGATGTGGATTTTGAATTTCTCCCTGCCGCCCTTGCCACGCCCTA
>JAEWYA010000193.1 GCA_023395775.1 Bacillota bacterium | reverse complement strand
AACCCGCCCCGGGCTCCCGCGGCGGGGGGGGGGCGCCCCCCCCCGCCGCAGCCGTATTCTGTCTTCTGTATTTACCTTAAGAGTAAGGAGAAACCTATGAGCTTATTTAAGAAAAAATCCAAGGATGAAGATCAGGAACGTCCTCTGGAACAGACTTCCACGGCGAGCGCTTACACAGATGTCGATGTTGGGACTGCGGCGGATGTCGAAGCTCTTATGAAAAAGTATGACAGGGAATCCAATGTCCGGATTTGGGAGGGTACGCCCAAGCTGGTGATCCGATGGCTGATGGTCGCATTTTCCGTATACAGCATTTGGGTGACCCTGTTCAGTAATGCTATGCCGCAAAAGCGATTGACCGTATTTGTTGGCCTGATTGCCATTATGGGTTATCTGACCTATCCCGCAAAGAAGAGCAATGTGAAGGTCAACAGTCTGCCATGGTATGATGTGATCCTGATGCTGTGTGCCTCTGTGCCTTTCTTCTACTATGCAGTGAACGCTGTCCGAATTATTAAGCTCTCCGCCCGGATCGAGCCAGTTATGATCGTACTGGGCGTGGTTGCAATTCTCTCTTTGATGGAGCTGTGCCGCCGCAGCGTCGGCTTGCCCATTTTGTGCGTGTTGAGCGTGCTGCTGATCTACACGTTTGTCAACATGTTCCAAACACCCAACGCGACGTCCTTCATGGTAATTCGCCGTGTTATTTACACGCTGTTCTATACTACCTCCGGCATTATGGCTACGCCTATTAATGTCTGCGCCAAGTACATTGTGGTGTTTATTATTTTTGGCGCTTTTCTGGAGCGTACGGGTATCGCTAACTTCTTTATTCAGCTGGCTAACTCCATTTGCGGCGCCGCAGCCGGCGGTCCCGCCAAGGTGGCGGTCATTTCTTCCGCACTGTGCGGTATGGTGTCCGGCTCTTCCGTAGGCAATACAGTCACCACCGGCTCCGTCACCATTCCAATGATGAAAAAGACCGGCTATCAGCCCGAATTTGCCGGCGCGGTGGAAGCTGCGTCTTCCACCGGCGGTCAGATTATGCCTCCCATCATGGGCGCGGCCGCATTCCTGATGGCAGAGTATATGGGCGTGACTTACGGTGAGGTTGCCCTGCGGGCGATTCTGCCTGCCTTGCTGTATTTCGCCGGCATTTATATCGCCGTTCACCTGGAAGCAAAGCGTCTGGGGCTGAAAGGCATTCCCAAAAGCGAGCTGCCCAAGTTCAGAGTTCTGATCAAGAAAATATATCTGCTGCTGCCGCTTATTATTCTGGTGGCGCTGGTAGCCAGCAATACCTATACCATGCAGTTTTCCGCCGCAGTTGCCATCCTCGTTGCCATTGTGGTTGGTTTTCTCAACAAGGATGAGCGGTTGAATCTGACAAAGATCATTGATGCGCTGGAGTCCGGCGGCAAAAATGTCATCACCGTGGCTGTGGCGTGCTCCATGGCTGGCATGATCGCCGGCTGTATTACTGTGACCGGCCTTGCGTCCAAGCTGCTGGGCGGCATCATGACGGCGTCCATGGGTATCCCGCTGATCGCGCTGTTCCTGACAATGCTGTGCTGTATTGTGCTGGGTATGGGCGTGCCGACCACGGCGAACTACTGTATCATGGCATCCACCTGCGCTCCGATTCTGGTACAGATGGGTTTCCCCATCATGGTGGCGCACTTCTTCGTGTTCTACTTCGGCATCGTGGCGGATATCACGCCTCCTGTGGCTCTGGCGGCATATGCCGGCGCAGCCATAGCAAAGGGCAACCCCATGAAGACCGGTGTAAACGCTACGCGGCTTGCCATCGCGGCGTTTATCGTGCCGTATATCTTTGCGTACAGCCCCGTTATGCTGGGTATTAACGCGCAGTGGTACGAAATGGTGATTATCGTCATCACCGCTTTACTCGGTATCTTCGGCGTGGCGGCGGGCCTTTGCGGGTTCCTGTATAAAAAGATCAACTGGCTGTTCCGTATTTTCTTTATCATCGGCGGACTGACGTTGATGATTCCCGGAACGCTGACGGACCTCATCGGCCTCGTCCTTTTGACAGTGCTTTGCATCTATCAGAAGCTCACGGCAAAAAAAGAACAAGCAGCAGTTCAGCAATAACTGAGTTTTACTATAAAAAGCCCCACCGGATTCCGGCGGGGCTTTTTTCAACTGCTCAAAAAGTGAGTAAATTTGGGAAGACTTCATTTTTCAGGAAACTTTTTTAGGAAACGCCACGTCATAACAATGTTAAGAGAGAGAAAATGGCCCCAGGCAAATCGACTTCGAAAAAGAGAGACTGGAGAAAAATGAAACTGTAACTGTTTTGTTGTTGATTTGCATAGCAAACTGTATTAGCCTGGTTCATACAGTTAATTTTTAACACAGGGGGCCCTGTGAGAAAGGAACGGTACATGGCAGAAGTAAAAGACCCGGTCAGGAATGAGGAGAACGCGCCGGAGGCTGGCGGAACGTCTGCTGCTGAAGATGGAATTGTGCCTGCGGCGGCTGCTCCGGCGGGAAACGAAAAGCCCAAACGCCCACCCATGACGCCAAAGAAAAAGAAAAAGCTCATCCGCTGGTGCGTGATCGGCGGAGTTGTATTGATCGCTGTGATCGTGCTGGCAAAAGTACTTGGGGGGAGCGCCCAACCGGCGGCCCAGGTGGTGGAGGACACGGTGACCTACAACTCAATCACTTCCACCGTTGAGGGCAGCGGCATTACCAAGGCCAAGGAGAGCAAAACCATTACTTTGACCACCTCCGGCACCGCGCAGGAAGTCTTCGTTACGGAGGGCCAGCAGGTCACAGCCGGAACGCCGCTTTTCGTTGTCGATTCCGAGACGGCCCGTACCGCTGTGGAAAAGGCCCGGAAGGAAGTGAGCGGCTATCAGAAGCAGTTGGACGCGCTGAACAAAGATATCGCGGGACTGAATCTGACCCCTCCCTTTTCCGGAAAGCTGATGGAAACGGAAAAATTGAACGTGGGACAGGAGATCGCCAAGGATACAAAGGTGGCTACGTTGGTGGATGATCGGACCATGAAGCTCCAGCAGTATTACAGTTATGCCTATAAGGGTGACATTCGGACGGGGCAGACCGCTAACGTCTCCATCCCCGCGCTGATGGGAAACGTGACCGGCACCGTCTCCGCGGTACATATGGTTGACCGCATTTCGACGGAGGGGTCCCGGCTGTTTGAGGTGGAGTTTTCCATCAAAAATCCAGGTACGCTGACTAAGGATATGGTGGCCTCCGCCGTTCTCACGGTGGGCGGCGAGAGCGTGTATCCCTACGAGTCCGGCAAGCTGGACTATAACCGCACGATCGATCTGAAAACCACCGTCAGCGGCACCATCGTCTCCACCAGTCTGCTGGACAACATGGACGGGACGCCTGGGCAGGAGCTGGTAAAGATCGATGGTGAGGACAGCGAAAATG
>JAEWYA010000096.1 GCA_023395775.1 Bacillota bacterium | reverse complement strand
CACATATACAGCTTCACGCAGATGGACGCGGTCAATATCCCGACGCTCACCCAGGAAAATTCCACCGGCTCCGGGTGCAGAATCTTCCCAACAGAGGTGCGGGCCAGCTCAAAGCCCATCAGAATGATGAACATGGACACCAGCAGTCCGGAAAGGTATTCAATCCGCCCGTGGCCGAAGGGATGCTCAGAGTCCGGCTTCTGCTCCCCCAGCCGAAAGCCCATCAGCGTGATTAAGGAGGAACCCGCGTCGGACAGGTTGTTGAACGCGTCGGCGGTGATGGCGATGGAGCCGGAGAGCGTTCCGGCGAAGAACTTGCCCGCAAACAGCAAAATGTTCAGCAGGATTCCCACCGCGCCGCACAGGATGCCATAGGCCGTCCGCACCGCCGGATTTTCAACATCACCGCTATTTTTTATAAATATTTTTGAGAGCAGCTGGATCATTCCATCGGACTCCTTTTTCAAAGCGGCGCAGGCCGCCGATGGTTTTTGTCCTCTTTCCGGCGCGAAAGGACACCGGATAAGGGACGGCGGAGGTCACGCCTTGCCGGGGATCGTCAGATGCAGGTGGCAGCACAAATCGTCCAGATCGTCCTCCGTGGCGGCGGGAATGCGCAGCTTTGCGCCGCAGGACTTGCAGATCAAATCCACGGCGGACCGGCGAATCTCCATGGCGTAGTCTCGGCTACCGCAGGCGCAGACAATCCCGCCTTCCCGGGCGGCGATCTCCTTCAGCTCGGAGAGGACCTCGTACATGATGACGTTGTCCAAAAACGGCTCGCCGCCGTTATCCAGATTCTGCTTTTCCTTCTCCGCCAGAATCTCCAGCGTCCGCAGATGCTTTTCAACGCTTCCCTCGTCCCCCACGTAACAGCAGAACTCCTGCGTCTTGGCGCAGCCGAAGGCCACGCCGCCCTTCCGCGCCAGATTCTCCACGCGGCACTGGGCCATGTGGGTTTCGCCGCACAGCCCGCAGGGGACGAAAATTTTACACCGCTGGCCGTCATATTCCGTCCGCAGGGCGGAGCCGCCGCAGGGGCACTCCACCTCCACGCCGGAGGCCTCCAGCGCAAACAGGGACCGCGCCGCCATCACGGGCTTTCCGCAGGCGGGACAGAGATAGCCGAACGTCCTCATCTCATTTTCCATGGGTACACCTCAAATCCTTGATTCCGGCAAATGCCATTAAAATCGTAGTATAGCATAACGCAGCGGGGTTTTCCAGTATTTTCTGCTGTTTTTCCTTACAAATTCACCGTTTCTCCGGAAGATAGAAAGTACAGCGCCCTGCGATTCACTTTTTTCTCCAGCACCCGTTCCAGCGCGGCGCTGTAAGCCTCCAGCTGGGGCCGGTAATGCTCCGCCCGACGCCGAACGTCCTCCCCGAAAACGCGGTCGGTCTTGAAGTCCACCACCGTGAGTCCCTCTGCCGTCTCAAAGCAGCAATCCACCACGCCCTGCAACAGCACCTGGTCGTCTCCCGCGTCAGCGTCCAGCTCCGTCGCAGAGATCAGAACGGTGAAGGGATACTCCCGCAGGACATTTTTCCCGGTTCGGATATCCTCCGCCAGCGGCGAGGCCAGCAGGGCTTCCAGCTGCCCCACGTCCACGCTGTCCGCCTGCTGGGGCGTCAGCAGACGCTTTTCCCGCAGCGCCGCCATCTGCCCCGCGGCGTCCGGGTCGGCAAAGTTCAGATATTGGAGGGCCAGATGGGCCGCTGTGCCCCGCTCTGTGGGGGTGAGTCCCCGGCGCTCCTGCCGGAACCGGGGCTGGTCCAACGGACGCAGAGCGGGCGGACGGGGCGCGTTTTCCGCCGCCTCCTCGTCCTTCTCCCGGCCCTTCAGCTGAGTCGCCGTCCGCTTGGCGGGAAGGCGGGTGGCCGCTTCATAGGGGTAGTTCCGATCCAGCAGGCTCAGGTCCGCGCTCCCCTCGTTCCCGGTCTTTCCGCGCTCCGCTCGAATGGGCGAAACCTCCCGAAAATCCTCGCTGTCATGCAAAAATACCTGCCATGGACTCTCGTCCCCGCCGCAGAGGTTTTCCGGCTCCACGCCCGCAAGGTCCCGCAGGGGTTTCGCCTCCGGGCGGCACAGAAGGGGCAGCAAAAGCCACTCGCCATAGCTCCGGCACCCCGCCGCCGTCTCCGGCGGGACCGGGCAGGCGGCAAGGCTGGTCAGCCGTTTCAGCGCGCTCTGCGTGTGATACAGGCTGTGGAGCAAAATCAGCTTTTCCTTTGGCCGGGTCATGGCGACGTATAGAATGCGCTGCTCCTCCGACTGGTTCTCCCGGCGAAGTTTTTCCTCGATGGCCAGGCGGGCCATAGTGGGGTAATGGATGCGGCGGTCAAGGTCCACCCTCCTGGGACCCAGGCCCAGCTCCGGATGGACCAGCACCGGGGTGTCGAAGTCCATCCGGGAAAACGCCCGGTCCAGATCGCACAGCAGCACGATTGGAAATTCCAGCCCCTTTGACTTGTGGACGCTCATGAGCCGTACGCCGCCCAATTCGGATTTTCCCCGGGTGGCGGGCGCCTGATCGCTGTCGATCAGCTTTTGCAGTTGTTCCAAAAACAGAAACAGGCCTCGGCAGCCGTTGGACTCGAATTTCTCCGCGTGCTCCGTCAGGGCGATCAGATTTTCCTTCCGCTCCTCCCCCCGGTCCATGGCTCCGAATACGCCCAGCACATTCAGCTCGTTGTAAATATGCCACAGCAGCCGCTCCACGCTCATGTCCCGGGC
Organism: Bacillota bacterium; assembly: GCA_023395775.1. Lineage (GTDB taxonomy): Bacteria > Bacillota > Clostridia > Oscillospirales > Oscillospiraceae > Oscillibacter. Next base: position 3,408 of record JAEWYA010000096.1, on the reverse strand, counting down.
CAACAGCCGCAGGCGGTCCAGCGTTTCCAGAAACGCGCGGCAGTCCTCCCCGCCGTCGCTCGCCACCGCGTCATAAAAGTCCCCGGCGGCGGCGGACGCCCGCACCCGTGCCAGCCGGTCCGGAGTGAACCCGAACAGGGGCGAGCGGAGAACGGATATCAGCGGCACGTCCTGCCGGGGGTTGTCGATCACATGGAGCAGGCTCAGCAGGGTGGATACCTCCATGGAGGAGAAGTAGTCCCCCTGCTCCTGAAAGGAACAGGGTACCTCCCGCTCCGCCAGCGCCGCCGCAAACACCGCCGCCCGGCTCCCCGGTGAGCGCATCAGAATCACGATGTCCTCCGGGCGGCAGGGCCGCAGCGTACCGTCCTCCCCCGTGACGGGGTACTTCCCGTCCAGCAGCTGCCATATGCGCTCCGCCGCCAGCCGGGCCTCTGCCATGCCCTTTTTCACCGGGCGCTCCAGCTCCGCCGACCGCTGGCGGGCGGAAATCAAATGGTACTCCGTGGCGCAGTCGCTTCGCTCGGGATAGTAGGCCGCGCCGAAGTGCAGCTTTTCGTCCTCGCCGTACTCCATCTCCCCCAGCTCCGGAGACATAATGTTCTCAAAAATGAAGTTGGCGGCATCCAGAATTTCCTTTCGAGAGCGGAAATTCTGGGACAGCAGTATTTTCCGCTCCTCCCCCTCTGCCGCGTCGGCGTGGGATTTGAAGGCGGCGTATTTCCGCAGGAAGATGGTGGGGTCCGCCAGCCGGAAACGGTAGATGGACTGCTTCACATCGCCCACGGTGAACAGGTTCTTCCCCTTCCGGGAAACCGCCTGGAAAATGTGGTTTTGAACCTCGTTGGTGTCCTGATACTCGTCCACCAGAATTTCCCGGTAGCGGGCGGAGACCTGCTCCCCCGGCTCTGTGGGATTGCCGTCCTCATTCGTCAGCAGCTCCAGTGCCAGATGCTCCTGGTCAGAGAAGTCCGCCGCGTTCAGCCGCAGTTTTTCTTCCCGGTAGCGCCGGGAAAATTCCGCCGTCAGCGCCAGCAGCGCCGCCATGGCGGGAGCCACGGCCTGCAAATCCTCCATGGCTTCTCCGCCGGTGACGTTCAGCAGTGTCCGCAGCTTCTTTACGTCCGCCTTGCACCCATCCCACAGGGTTTTCAGACGCAGAACGTCCGGGTCGTCCTTTCGGCCCTTGGGGGTAGTCAGGCGGGGAAAGTCCACCGCCTCCGCCATGTTTCCCGCGCCGTCCCAGTCCTGGCCCGCCGCGGCCCGCAGGGCGTCCAGCGAATCTGCCGCGGTCAGGAGCTTCTCCCCGTATCCGGTATGTAAAGCAGAATCGCTTTCCACACTTTCCGCCCCGCAGCGGAGAATTCCCGACCAGGACGCCGCCCTGCGGGCAACGCCCGCCAGCAGCTCGGCGGCATAAGGCGTTTCGTCGAATGTTCCGGAGAGATGCTCCCACTTCTCCCGGTTCTCCTTCAGCCACCGCTGGGGGTAGGCGTGGCTCTGGAGCTTTCCATGGAGCTCCAGCACAAGCTCCGCCAGCGCGCCGTCGTCCCGGCCCGCGCCCAGTGTGTCCGCCAGCAGCTCTCCGCCGGGGGTTTCGGCAAGCCCTCCGTAAAAATCCTCCAGCGTCCGGTCCAGCACCCGGCGGCGCAGCAGCGCCGCCTCTCCCTCGTCCAGCACCCGGAAGTCCGGGGTTAGGCAGTACTTCTCCCCGTCCCGGGCCAGCAGATGGACATTCTCCCTGAGAAGCGCCGTGCAGAAGGCGTCTACCGTTTTAATGTCCGCCTGATAGACCCGCAGCAGTTGGCGGCGAAGATGCGTGCTGCCGGGGTGTTCCGCCAAGAGCTTACCCAGTTCCAAGGCGATCTTGCTCCGCAGCTCCGCTGCGGCGGCTTTCGTATAGGTGATCATGAGAAAGTCGTCAATGTTGCAGCCGTCCTCAAGAATGTATAGAAACAGCCGCTCCACCAAAACCTTCGTCTTGCCGGACCCTGCCGCGGCCGACACAAGAAGGCTTCCGCCCCGGTTCTCCACCGCCGCCCGCTGGGCGTCGGTCAATTGAATTTTAGCCACGTTCGTCTTCCTCCCCGTCCATCTGCTGCCAGAACTCCGCCGCCGTCACCTTCTGGATGTACCGCAGGCGGTCGCCGCCCCGGCCGTCCTCAAAATGGCAGGCAGGCGCCCAATCGCAAAACTGGCACACGCTGTCGCTCTCGTCGTGGCAGCAGGGGTCCGCATCGATCACGCCGCTGCGCACCTCGTCGGCGATGGTGTGGAGTAGGTGCTCCACGTAGTTCCCCAGCTTCCCCAGCTGGGCGGCGGTGGCGATGCCGCCGGAGAGGTTCCCCTCCCGGTCCACCCGCAGCGGCAGGTATTTCGGCTCCGTCAGCGCCGCATGCTCCATGGCCCGCAGCACCTCCGGCTCACTGAGCACAAGGCCGCTGCGGCGCAGGGCCTTGGCCCGCTCCTGGGCCAGTTTCTCCGGCGTCACGTTTCGCTCCTGCGCCAGAATATCGTCCCGCGCCGGGAGATACAGCACCCCGGCGGGAACCACCTCCCGCCCGAAATAGGCCTTCCCCTCGTTTTGCAGCGCAAACAGGTAGAGAAGCATCTGAATGTCCAGCCCCATGCGGACCTCCGCCAGATCAAAGCTCTTCTTCCCGGTCTTGTAATCCACCACCCGGAGGTAGAGCCTGTTGTCCTTGATCCAGCCATCCACCCGGTCCACCTTGCCGTTCACCCGCAGCTCCCCGTCCGGCTCGGATACGGTGACGGCGGGCAGCGTTCCCTTATCCCCGAAGGACAGCTCAAATTCCAACGGCACAAAGTCCGACTGCGCCAGTTCCTGCGCCGTCTCCTCCACCACGGCGTAGGCCGTGGTCCTGAGGCGGGAGAAGAGATACCGGAACCGGGCCGTCCGGTCCTGAAGGTTGGGCAGCTCTTTTTGGATATATGCATCCATGAAGCGGTCGGTCAGCCGGCGGAGCATTTCCTGGGAAACGTTCGCAAATCCGCCCTGTTTCGACGCCTCCGCTGTGACATTTTCCAGAATAAAGTGTAAAAACGTGCCAATTTGCGGCGCATCGAAGGAGGCCGTTTCCCGCTGCTTGGCCTTCAGGCCGTACTGCATAAAGTATGCAAAATGGCACTGGCGCAGCTTTTCAAGCCGAGACGCGGACATGTTGAACCGCTCGCCGTACAGCGCACGGACGACGGGCGGGGTCAGCCGTCCCCGGCCCAAGGCCGCCGCCCGCTCCATCGCCGCCAGATGCTCCGTCCAATCCGGCTTTTCCGCGAACCAGCGCCACACCGGACCTCCGGGGTCCTGACCGGCGGCTTCCAAAGCGGGCGCAATGGCTGACAGGCGGTATTCCTTTTCACCGCTCTCACGCTCCAGCAGATTATCAG
>JAEWYA010000094.1 GCA_023395775.1 Bacillota bacterium | reverse complement strand
TCCCAGAAGCGGGGGTTCAGAGCGGCGATCTGCATGGCGACGTCCTTTCCGACGGTCTCCACCTTCTCGGCGGACAGGTCGGTCTTGAAGTTCACCAGCACGCCGATCTTACCGCCGGCGTGGACGTAGGGCACGGAGACGCCATCGGCAAAGCGGACGAAACGGCGGACCTTGATGTTCTCGCCGATGACCAGCACCATCTCCTGCTGCTGCTGGGTGACAGTCAGGTCGGTACCCTCGTACTTGCACTCCCTCAGCGCGGCCAGATCGGCGGGGTTCTGCTTTGCCACCGTGGCGGCCACGCCCTTGACGAAGTCCACAAACTTCTCGTTCTTGCCAACAAAGTCGGTCTCGGCGTTGACTTCCACCACAATGCCAATGCCGTCGATCACCGTGGCAAAAGCCATGCCCTCGGCGGCAATGCGGCCGGCCTTCTTCGCGGAAGCGGCCATGCCCTTCTCGCGCAGCCATTCAACGGCCTTGTCCATGTCACCGTCGGTGGCGGCCAGGGCCTTTTTGCAGTCCATCATGCCCACGCCGGTCATTTCGCGCAGGTTCTTTACATCAGCAGCTGTAATAGCCATCTTCGATATTCCTCCAATTTGATGATTTGATAGGGCATACGCCCCGGAAACGTCTCTTACTCGGCGGACTCGGGCGCGGAAGCCTCGGCGGCCTCCTCCATCTGCTCGCCCTGCTTGCCTTCCAGCATGGCGTTGGCCATGATGGAGGAGATCAGCTTGATGGCGCGGATGGCGTCGTCGTTACCGGGGATGACGTAATCGATCTCATCGGGGTCGCAGTTGGTATCAGCAATGGCCACCACGGGAATACCCAGCTTGTGGGCCTCGGCAATGGCATTGCGCTCCTTGCGGGTATCCACGATGAACAGCGCGCCGGGAAGCGCCTTCATGTTCTCCACGCCGCCCAGATACTTCTCGAGCTTTGCAATCTCGCCCAGGTGCTTCATGACTTCCTTCTTGGGCAGCATGTCAAAGGTGCCGTCCTCCTGCATGGTCTTGAGCTGATGCAGCCGGTCCACGCGGGTGCGCATGGTCTTGAAGTTGGTCATCATGCCGCCCAGCCAACGGGCGTTGACATAGTACTGGCCGCAGCGCTGGGCCTCCTCGCGGATGGCATCCTGCGCCTGCTTCTTGGTACCAACAAACAGAAGGCTCTTGCCGTCGGCGGACAGATCGCGGACGAAATTGTACGCCTCTTCCAGCTTGCGGACGGTCTTCTGCAGGTCCACAATATAGATGCCGTTGCGCTCGGTATAGATATACGGAGCCATCTTGGGGTTCCAGCGGCGGGTCTGATGACCGAAGTGGACGCCTGCTTCCAGCAGAGACTTCATGGATACGATACTAGAATTTGCCATGGTTTTGTTCCTCCAAATATAAATTTAGTTTACCCTCTGGCGCTTCAACCCATCCGCCAGTTTCCATCGGAAACACAGACGGATAGTCCACCACCATGCGTAATGCTGTAATATAATACCACATGATGTCTTCGGATGCAAGAACTTTTTCGTGAAAAACCGCAAAATATTGACCGGAACCCCCGCTTTTCAGGGGTCCCGGTCAAAACTTCTATATTTTTTCCGCCGCTTCCGTTCCAGCGCAGGGTCCCGCCGCTGAAACGGCTTGTCGATCAGGATGATGTCGTCCCCGATGCGCTGGATGCAATCCCAGGGGATATAATACTCCTCCCCCCTGCCGAACAGGCCGAAAAAGCGGTAAGGCCCATACACAATGATAGCGCATACCTGCCCCTCCGGCAGCTTCAGCTCCACGTCCGCCACGTATCCCAGCCGGCAGCCGTCGCAGATGTTGATGACCTCTTTGCACCGCATCTCCCGCATCCTGCACTCCATTGCGTTCACCTCCCTGAAAAAGAGGATATGCCGGAGCAGGAATGTCCTATGCCGGACGGCAAGAGACTTTGGAAGCGCGGCCTTATCGGCTGCTCAGCTCCGCGTATTGCAGCAGGTTCCGGCACAGGAACAGCACCAAGAGGCTGGCGGGCAGATTGCCCACCGCGGTCAAAAGCAGCATACCCACCGTGCCAAGACCCCAACCAAGTCCGCCCACCAACGCCAGGGCGACGCCAGGCGCCATGATCATAAGCGAGATTGCAAGATAAAGCAGCAGTACCAGCGCTCTGGATGCGCTGCCGCCCCAGATGCGCTGCACGGCGATGTTCGCTGAAAGATACACGATTCCAAACGAGACGCGGGCCAGCACGGTGGCCAAAAGCTCCGCCGGTCCGAGCCGCAAAAGCACGCACACCGGAACAAAGACTACCAGCGCATCCAGCACCATGGCGGGTATTGTCTCCGCCAGCGCCCACAGGAGCTTTTTTAGCGCCGGCTCCGGCACCAGATAGAGGTACGGACGGGTCAGTTCGTAGTTGAAGCGTCCTGTCGTCATGGCGGAAAAAAGCTGCAGATAGGATGCCATGAGGAAAGTGGGCAAGAGCCCCCCGCCCTTTGTGAACATGCAGAAAATCACGGTAATCACCGCGAACAGCAGGCTGCTGGCAGGCAGAATAAATTTCCGGGAACGGCGGTTTTCCAGCAGATGCTTGCGGAAAAAGGCGCTGGACCCCCAGCCGCCGCGAAGGCCGGTCCTGCCCACCTTGATGTTGGCGGGCAGCGCCTCCCGCATGGTCCCCTCTTTTTGGGCGGAAATGGCGGAATAGCTGATCTCCGCGCTTTTGAGCACATCCTCGTAATAATCCGGGTCCATGCAAAACAGCAGCCGGAGCAGAATCGCCGTCAAAAGCACGCATAGGCCCACGCCTTGGGCCGCAAGGCCCCAGTCGCCCACCAGCGCGCCCTTTGCCGCGAGACTCAGCCAGCCCCCCACGGGAACCGCGTATAAAAACTTTCCCGTGGCCTGCGCCGCAGCCCGGGCGCCGATGCCTCCAAGCCCATAGGGCAGGCACTGGGCGGCCAGCCACATCCCGCACAGGGCATATACGCCGGAGAAGACTGCGCGGCAAAGCCTTTGCCTGCGCTGGTCGTGACTTGTGAAGGCATAGAGCATCATGGCCGCCACCTGCCCCAGAAAGATCGCACACCCGTAGAGGATCAGCAGCACAATCATCTGAAAGACGGTGACGTTATAAAAATTATGGAGATTCGCATACTGGAACAGCAGGAAAAAGCCAACCAGCAGCGAGGTTCCCATCTGGCGCAGCAGGCCGTAAAACAAGATGGTCTGAGACCGGATAGGCGCGGTAAACAGCAGCGTCGCATCCGAAAGGTTAAAGATGCTGCCGCCTCTTGAAAAGCCGGCGTTGGCCGTCATGATGAACATAGCCGTGTAAAACGCCAGGACGATGGCCGTCAGCCCATCCATGCTGTGATACGGGCCATCCCCGCCGGTGTGGCTGCCGCCGACCATCGTAAAGACCAGCAGCGCCAGCAGGACAATGGCGTAGATCAGGCGGGCCGGCTTTTTCACCATCTCCCGAAGCCGGTTTTTCATGGTCGTGAAGGCCAGATACCGCAGCGGTTTCATACAGTGCCGCCCTCCCCGCCCTCGGTGATGGCGAAGAACAGCTCCTCCAGACTCTGCTCTGCGGATTCTCCCCTTTTCCGGGTGGCGGCGAACGCGCCGTTCATCATGATATGGCACACGTCCCACGTCTCTTCCACGGAGTCGATCATGTGGGTGGAGATCAAAACGGTGGTGCCGCCTTCCTTCAGCTCCCGAAAGACCTCCTTCAGCTCCCGGATAGCGTGGGGGTCCAGCCCCACCATGGGCTCGTCGAATACCGCCACTTTCGGCCGGGGCAGCAGCGCGCAGCAGATGGAGAGCTTTTGCTGCATTCCCTTGGATAGCTCCTTGCCCAGTTTGTCCTTCTTGTCCCACAGTTCAAACCGTTCCAGAAGCCGCTGTGCGTATCCATCGTCCTCCAGCCGGTAGGCCCGGCGAACAAATTCCAGATGCTCCTCCACGGTCAGCAGATCGTACACCGCCGGAACCTCTGGGATATAGCCCAGCATCCGCTTGGCCTCCAGCGATTTGTTGGGATTTCCGCAAATTTCAATGTCGCCCTCAAAGCGCAGAAGCCCCGTGATGCATTTGATCATAGTGGATTTTCCCGCGCCGTTGGGACCCAGCAGCACCGCCGCCTCCCCGTCGTCCACGAAGAAGCTGATGTCCTGATTGGCAACGGTCTTGCCGTATTTTTTGGTCACGTGATTGATACGTAGCACGCCGTTTCTCATCCTCTCTCTGTATAAAGATCCAAATTATTCTAGTATAGTTCCCTGTGAAAGTCAACTCGCGCCGCCGCATCTCGACAAAACCTTCCAGTATAGGAAAATCAGCCGCCGGAAATACTGATTCAGGAAGAAAAAATCAGGTAGCGAGGTGGCTTTCATGCAGGGAAAGGTCGAAATTTGCGGCGTAAACACATCCAAGCTGAAAGTTCTGAAAAACGAGGAGACCATGAACCTGCTGCGCCGAACGAAGGCGGGCGACTTAGAGGCGCGGCAAAAGCTGATCGAGGGAAATCTCCGTCTGGTGCTGTCGGTAATCCAGAAGTTTTCCAACCGGGGCGAAAACGCGGACGACCTTTTTCAGGTGGGCTGCGTGGGCCTTATCAAGGCTATCGACAATTTTGACATCTCCCAGCCCGTGCGCTTTTCAACCTATGGAGTCCCGATGATCGTGGGCGAGATCCGCCGGTACCTGCGGGACAACAGCGCCATCCGGGTATCCCGCAGCATGCGGGACACCGCTTACCGGGTCCTCCAGATGCGGGACAAGCTGATCGGCGAAAATCAGAGGGAGCCGTCGGTGGAGCAGATCGCCAAAGCGCTGGACATCCCCCGGGAGGAGGTGGTCTTCGCCATGGACGCCATCACCGATCCGGTCTCCCTCTACGAGCCGGTGTATTCCGACAGCGGGGACGCCCTTTGCGTCATGGACCAGGTGAAGGACAAGAAAAATACCGACGAGAACTGGGTGGATCACATCGCTTTGAAGGAGGCGCTCCGCCGCCTGAACGATCGGGAACGGCGGATTCTGGCCCTGCGGTTTTACGAGGGCAAAACCCAGATGGAGGGCTCCGCCGAGGTGGGCATTTCCCAGGCGCAGGTCTCCCGGCTTGAAAAAGGGGCCATTGATACCATTCGAAAAAATTTGTAACGTGAATAAGAGCGGC
>JAEWYA010000088.1 GCA_023395775.1 Bacillota bacterium | reverse complement strand
CCCCCCGGCGGTCCCGCTCCCCCCCCGCCACAACGGCGGCGGCCAGTTCCGGCGTAACGGGGTCCGTCTCCGACGCGCCCGCCAGTCTGGCATACAGCTCCGGACGGTGAGCCGCCTCCCGGATGGGTTTTCCGAAACCGGAGGCCCCCACCACATAGATCGTCTGCACCGCCTCCATCGGGATCATCGGCTCGTGGGGCGCATGGGCTTTCAGAGGAAGGTGCGCCGAGCCGTCAGCCTCCACAAGCACGTAGTCAAACAGCGTTTGAAGCTGCGCCATAGGCGCCGCCGGAGCAGTCAGCTTGCCGCTATCCAGAAGCGTCCCGGCGCAGACCAAGTTCCTCCGCGCCCGTGCCGCCAGCAGCGCGTCCGTTCCCGTCTCCGTCACACAGGGCAGTCCGTCGAACGGGAAAATCTTCGTGGTGGTGCATAGCAGCACTTTGCGGCCCTTTTTCGCCAGTTCTTCCCCCAGCGTCCACAAAAGAGAGGTCTTTCCTCCCCCACCGATTACTGCGGTGACTCCGGGGCGAATTTGAAGCGTACGCACCCAGTCTATCGTCTCTTCCCCTCCGTTCTTCTCTTAAAAGAATAACACGTGCCGGAAGTCCCGTCAAGGAGGTAAAGTTCTCTCTTTTCTTGACTTCTATCAGCAGAAATGCTACACTCATTTCGTTCACCTTAATTGAGTATCACGGAGGTACCTATGACGGATGGCTGTGGCCGGACAATTCGATATCTGCGGCTTTCGGTGACAGACCTGTGCAATTACCGCTGCCGTTACTGTATGCCGGAAACGGGCGTGGAAAAACGCGCCCATCGCGACATTCTTTCCGTGGAAGAGTGCGTGGAGATCGGACGGGCCGCGGTAAACTGCGGCGTGAAAAAAATTCGCCTTACAGGCGGAGAACCTTTGGTACGACACGGGATTTTGGAGATTTGCCGAGGCCTTTCCGCCATCCCCGGCTTTGAGGAGCTGTGCATGACCACCAACGGCAGCCGCCTGCCGGAGCTGGCCGCACCGCTGAAGGAAGCAGGCGTGAGCCGCTTGAACGTCAGTTTGGACACTCTCTGCCCTGACCGCTTTTCCCACATCACCCGCCGAGGCCGTCTCAGCGACGTGCTGGCGGGGCTGGATGCGGCGGAGCGGGCCGGGTTTACGAATCTGAAGTGTAACGTGGTCCTGATCGGCGGGTTCAACGACGGCGAGATCAAGGACTTTGTGGCTCTGACCGAACACCGCCCATGGGAAATTCGCTTCATTGAGCTGATGCCTATGGGGCAGTGCGCAGACTGGGAAAAAAGCTGTTTTCTCCCGGCGGCGGAGGTTTTGCGGCAAGTCCCCGCTCTGCGGCTCTGCGAGCCCTCCGGTACGGCGGCGCGCTACCGCGTCCCCGGTTGGGCCGGGACGGTGGGACTGATCGAACCCCTGAGCCATCGGTTCTGTGACCGCTGCGACCGCATTCGGGTCACGTCCGACGGAAAACTGAAGCCCTGCCTCCACAGCAAGGCGGAGCTGTCCCTTCGGGGCCTCCACGGCGCGGAGCTGGAAACCGCCATCCGGCGGGGCATTGCCCAAAAGCCGGAGCAGCACCATCTGGCAGACGGCGGCAGCGACACGAGCCGGAACATGAACGAGATCGGCGGCTGAGCACAGGCGCAAACTGAGCTCTGTTCGCTTCCGCCTGCGGCGAAAGTTCACACCGCTCCGTTGCGCCTGTGCTTTCGCGGAAACCGGGGGTTTCCGCGAGGGGGACGGGAAGACGCGTGAAGTCGCAAACTGCGCTCTGTTCGCTCCCGCCTGCGGCGAGGCTGCTTATCCTTGCGGACGCTTCCTCCTTTTTCGCAAAAAATCCGCTGATTTTTTGCGAGGGGACGAGGGGCGCGCTCCTCCGCTTTCACTAAAAAGCCCTACGGGCTTTTTAGTGAGCGAGACAAGAGAGTTGGGTAGCCGCCCTTGCGGCGCATAATTTCACATGAGACAGAGGGATCAAAACATGGCAGATGAACTGACCCACTTTAACGAGCAGGGCCGCGCCCACATGGTGGACGTGGGGTTGAAGCCCGTCACCCGGCGGGAGGCTCTGGCCGGCGGAGAGATTCTTGTTTCGCCGGAGGTCCTGCAAAAAATCAGAGACGGAAGTATGAAGAAGGGCGATGTTCTGGCGGTGGCTCAGGTGGCGGGCATCATAGCCGCCAAGCGCAACTGGGAGCTGATCCCCATGTGCCATCCCCTGCCTCTGACGAAGATCGACATCGCGTTTCACCTGAACGACCAACCCAGCCGGGTGGAGATTCTGGCAAGCGTCGCGTGCAGCGGCGTGACCGGCGTTGAAATGGAGGCGCTGACGGCCGTGTCTGTGGCGGCGCTGACCATTTACGACATGTGCAAGGCCGTCCAGAAGGACATGTGCATTCAGAACATCCGCCTTCTGAAAAAGAGCGGCGGAAAAAGCGGCGAATATATCGGGGAGGTATAAGATGGCAAGTGTCACATCCGTCAACATCAGCGAACAAAAAGGGACGCAGAAGCATCCCGTTTCTCAAATACAGCTGAAGCTCCGACATGGGATCGTGGGCGACGCCCACGCCGGAGACTGGCACCGACAGATCAGCCTCCTGGCGGAGGAGAGCGTGGATACCATGCGCGCCGCCTGCCCCATCCCTCTGACTGACGGTATTTTCGCGGAAAACATCAATACCGTGGGCATCGATTTGAAGCGCCTGCCGGTGGGGACCCGCCTGCGCATCGGGGAATCCGAGGTGGAGGTCACTCAGATCGGCAAGGAGTGCCACAGCGACTGCGCCGTCAAAAAGGCCGTCGGTAAATGTGTCATGCCCACTGAGGGAATCTTCGCCGTGGTAGTACGGGAGGGAACGGTCCGCGCCGGTGACGAAATTGAAATTCTGGAGGCGAACGCATGAAGCTCATCAAAACGCGAGAGGCCGTGGGCCACGTACTGTGTCACGACCTGACCCAGATTATTCCCGGTGAGTTCAAGGGAGCCCGGTTCCGCAAGGGCCACGTGGTAACGGAGGAGGATGTCCCGGTCCTTCTCTCCATGGGGAAAGAGCATCTGTACGTGTGGGAGCTGCGCCCCGGGATGCTCCACGAGGACGACGCGGCTGTGCGGCTGTGCAAGCTGGCTATGGGCCGGAATATCCGCCGGACGGAGGATATCAAAGAGGGCAAGATCGAGCTGTTCGCGGAGTGCGACGGGTACTTTACCGTGGATGTGGAGAAGCTCAACGCCGTGAATTCCGTTCCGGACGTGATGCTGGCCACCCGAAAGGGCGGAACGATGGTAAAGGCCGGCGACAAGCTGGCCGGAATGCGGGTCATCCCGCTGGTGGTGCCGGAAACCACGCTGGAAACGGCGGCGGAGGCGGCGGGGAGCACGCCCCTTTTGAACGTCCTTCCCTACAAGCTGAAAACAGTCGGCATCGTCACCACCGGCAGCGAGGTAAAAAACGGCCTGATTGAAGACAAATTTACTCCGGCGGTGAAAAAAAAGCTTGAAAACATGGGGATTGAAACCGTTACCCAGATCTTTTCGGGCGATGGCGTGGAAAATGTAGCCATCGCCATCAATCAGGTCCGGGCCAAGGGCGTTGATCTGGTGCTCTGTACCGGCGGCATGAGCGTGGACCCCGACGACAATACCCCCGGCGGCATCCGGGCGGCGGGGGCGGAGATTGTCACCTACGGCGCGCCTGTTCTGCCCGGAGCTATGTTCCTTCTGGGTTATTTCTCTGACGGCACGCCCGTCATGGGTCTTCCCGGCTGCGTCATGTTTGCCGGAGCCACGGTGTTCGATCTGGTTCTCCCGGCGGTGGCGGCGGGCGTTCCCGTCTCCCGGAGCGATATCGTGGCATTGGGCAACGGCGGGCTGTGCCTGGGCTGCAAGCCCTGCCACTGGCCAGACTGCCCCTTTGGAAAATAAATCTCACCGCGCCCGGGGCGGGCGCGGTACTTTCCTAAATCGTTTACCTCCGTTGAGTATCACGGTCTGCAATCTCCTTCGGGAGTTCAGAATACGGCACTCCGTTTCGAGTGCCCACCTCCGGCGACCCGTGGCCGCCAACATATGAAAGGAAGGTTGTATACATGAAAAAAGCACTTGCACTTGCATTGGCCCTGGCGATGTCTCTGTCTCTGGCCGCCTGCGGCGCCGCCGCGCCTGCGGCGTCTACCGGTTCCGCGTCCGGTTCCGGCGCCGCCTCCTCCGCCCCCGCCGCCGAGCCGGTGGAGATTTCCGTTTTCGCCGCCGCGTCCATGACGGAGACCCTCGACCAGATCATTGAAGCTTACAAGACTGTGGCTCCCAACGTCACCGTCACCCCCACCTATGAATCCTCCGGCACGCTGCTGACCCAAATTCAGGAGGGTGCGGAATGCGATCTGTTCATTTCAGCCGCGCAGAAGCAGATGAACGCGCTGGACGGCTCCCTGAAAGGCGACGCGGAAAAGAATCCCGACGGTCTGGACATGATCGACACCTCTACCCGGATCGACCTGCTGGAGAACAAGGGGACACTGGTGGTCCCCAAGGACAATCCCAAGGGTATCGAGAGCTTTGACCAGCTGGCGGAGCACCTGAAGGCCGGTGATATTCTGATGGCAATGGGCAACAGCGACGTGCCCGTGGGTCAGTATACCCAGAAGATTTTCGCCTTTTACAAGCTGGATGAGGAGGCCCTGAAGGCCAACGGCGTCCTGACCTATGGCTCCAACGTGAAGGAAGTCACCACCCAGGTCTCCGAGGGCAGTGTGGACTGCGGCGTCATCTACGCCACCGACGCGTATTCCGCCGGCCTCACCGTGGTGGACAGCGCCACCAAAGAGATGTGCGGTCAGGTGATCTATCCCGCCGCCGTGCTGTCGGGCTCCCAGCATCCCGCCGAGGCAAAGGCGTTCCTGGACTATCTCTCCACCCCCGACGCGATGTCTGTTTTTGAATCCGTAGGCTTTACCGCCGTGGCTTAACCCCAGGATAAGGGACCGCGCGGCGCGAAGGCTCCCGTCTCCGCCCGCGCGGCAACCGCAATAAAATCCGCCGTTGTGTGCACAGCGCAAAAATCCCCTGTGGGAGCTTCCCACAGAAAGGAGCCCCCATGGACTGGTATCCACTTTACAACTCCCTGCGGATCTCCACCATCTCCACTGTGGCGGTATTCTTTCTGGGCCTTTTGGCCGCGTATTATATCGCCCGGCTGCCGCGCCTTGCAAAGGGCATCCTGGATGTGGTACTGACGCTGCCGCTGGTTCTTCCGCCAACGGTTGTGGGCTATCTCCTGCTGCGCCTGCTGGGACCCAACCGGGTCGTAGGCGGCTGGTTTCTGGCCCACTTCGGCACAAAGCTGGTCATGACCTGGTGGAGCGCGATCTTCGCCACGGTTGTAGTGGCGTTCCCGCTGATGTACCGCACCGCCCGGGGGGCCTTTGAGTCCTTTGACGAGACGCTGGCGGACGCCGGGCGGACGCTGGGTCTTTCCAATTCCTACATTTTCTGGCGCGTGCGGATGCCCTATTGCAAGCAGGGAATTTTAGCAGGGACCGTGCTGGCCTTCGCCAGGGCTCTGGGCGAATACGGAGCCACCTCCATGATTGCCGGGTATACGCCGGGCCGCACTGCCACCATCTCCACCACCGTCTATCAACTCTGGCGCACCGGGGACGACGCCGGTGCCACCCGCTGGGTGCTGGTGA
>JAEWYA010000086.1 GCA_023395775.1 Bacillota bacterium | reverse complement strand
GCTTTGTAGATGAAAGCTTTACAACATAAGGAAAAAAGCGTATCGTAATGAGGTAAGAAATAATTCTGCTTGAAAGTCCAGTACGTCTGTGTCTGGTATGCGGCAACTGAAATTGCCGTTTTGCACGGATATAAATTTGCAGCACTTTGTTATTCGATGAATTGGAGGAGTTTATGCCACAAGTAAGATGGAGTCGTGCTTTAAGCATACCGCTTGTTGTATTGTCTCTGTCCCTGTTGCTAAGCGCTTGTAGCGGTGCAGCGGACTGGACGTATGACGAACTGCCCGGAGACTATGAGATATGGAGAACCAGTTCGGAGAGTATTGCTCTGTGTCTGCCCAGCGAGGAGGGAACCACCGCGTATGATATTATATATCCCTATGTCGACCAGATTGCGTTCAACGAGCGGTATATAGCCGCTCAGCAGTTAAAACCCATGAATAGCGATGATCTAAAAAAGAGTCACGACGATTGGACGCTCTTTTATTATCTGCTGGACACCGACACGGGGGAGCTGCTCGGCCCTCTTGATGAAGCGGAGTTTCAGGACGCATGCGCGCAAATTGACACAGAGGATTTTCCACAGTGGATCAAAACGACTGACCTCCCGGATAAAAACTACTCCTAAAGTTACCCGCCCCCGGCCATTGGGCGGGGGGCGGCGCTTTCTTTACTTGCTTTTCGCCTGCAAAAACTCTCCCATCTCCCGTGCAAACAGCTTTCCGGACAGGGCGGCCTCTTCCGGAGAGTTTCCGGCCGCGCCTATTTCCAGCAGGAGGGACCCGGTGGTGGCCTGCTGATTATAGCGAGAATTCCGCAGAAGGATGGGACGCAGCATTGTGGGATATAGCTGGGTGATGTCCTGCTGTAAGGCCACGGCCAGCTTGAGGTTCTCCATCCAGTTGGGATGAGACAGGCCGCTGCCGTCGCTGCCCACCACGATGGTCACCTGGGCGGCGTTTCCCGCGCCTTCCACGGGGGAGATCACTTTGTACTCGTTGCCGTCGGTATCTTCGATGGCGTCCCGGTGGACATCCAGAATGAAGTGGATGGACGGGTATTGGGCGAGATAACTCTCAATGGCCTTCAGCGACCGGTCGTAGGAACCCGAATAGGAAGGATAGTCGTACAGCGTCCGGTCGTGGAGCACGGAGATTCCCAGTTCTCCAAAGGTCTGGGCCATCACGTCGCCCACCGCCACCACGTTGTACCGGGTGTCCGTGGTGCGGTGATTTCCGGAATAGGTCACTTCCGCACCCGGCGCAGGGGTATAGGCTTCGCTCCCGTGGGTGTGCATAATCAAAATCTGTGGTTCCTCGTCGGTCAGCCCCGCGTCAAAGGGAGCCGTCAAATTCTGAATGGTCAGGGCATGGTCGGTGCTGTTGGTAATATACACCTTTCCACTGACCGTGTATCCCTCGCCGCCGGTGGGAACCAGCGTTTTGGCGGGGACCCCATTATCCGGAATATTTTCCGTAGGGAGGGGAGTCGTGTCCAGCGGCGTCTCCTCCACCGGGGTCTGCTGCACCGGTTCCTGGGGCGTATCCGGAATTTCCGTGGACAGCAGCTTCGCCACGGTCTCCCTTGCCGAAAGCAGCAGGGGAGATTCCGCAATGGTCATCACGGCGGCGGTAGACAGTCCGTCCTCCGGTCCCAGGTCTCCCAACTCCCACTGAAGGGCCGACAGCGGAACCGAAATCTCTCGCCGCAGGGCCGATACCGCGGAGATGACCGTGTCGCTTCCGGCGGTGACCGCCACGCCCCACAGCGTACACACCGCCAGCCCCATGGCCCCCAGCCGCCGGGGGCCGTTTCGCTTTTTTACGGCCGTGTTCATTTGCATCACCTCATGGGACAACCTATGCGCCGGAAAAGCAAAAAAGAAGCGGCGGCCCATTTTTCAGCAGGCCGCCGCAATTTATTTTCAATAACCGTGCTTTCAGTCTTTGATATATTCCCGTACCCGGTAGGTCGCGCCGATTTCATCCTCGCAGATACGGCGGCAGTTCTCAATCTCCTCCTTGGGGATGGTGTCCACCACAGTCATCATCACCTTGGGCACATATTTGCAGAGCTTCTTGGCAAAGTCCTTCATGGCCTGATAGGCACCGCTCTGCTGCGGGTGGCACAGCGCGTCATACTTCTCCGCCGTGTCGGTGTTCAGGGAAACGGAAACCATGTCGAACCGTCCGGCAAACTCCGGGGTGATATCCCGCCCATGGATGAGATTTCCGGTACCATTGGTATCCATACGGGTAAAAATTTTCGTTCCGTGTTCCTTCATTCGGTCGATTACCCAGCAGATGTCCTCTATGCGGTAGCTGGGTTCGCCAAAGCCGCAGAAAACCAGCTGGGTATACCGGCTCAGATCCCGCTTTTCAATATCCGCCAGAATCTCCTCCCGGGTGGGCTCCCGCGTAAGCCACAGGTTGTGGGTATAGATGCTGCCGCCGCCCTTGTTGTGCCGCAGGCAGAACTCACAGTTAAAGTTGCAGCGGTTGGTGGTGTTCACATACAGATTCCCGCCGTATTCATAGGTAATGGTAAAACCCTTTTTCTGTTCCATCGCAGTTAAACCTCGATTCCAAATAATCGTTTTCCGTTCTCCATCGCAATTCGCGCCAGCTCAGCCGGGTCCATGTTTTTCCATGCCGCCAGCGTCTCCGCAATATACGGTAAATTCCGGCTGTCATTCCGCTTTCCACGGTTTGGAACAGGGGAGAGGTAGGGGGAGTCCGTCTCCAGCAGGATTCTCTCCGGCGGCGTCACCTCCGCCACCTCCCGGGCCTTCCGGGCATTTTTATAGGTAACGGGCCCGTCAAAGCCCAGGTACCAGCCCCGCTCCAGGAGAATCTGCGCCATTTCCGCACTGCCGGAATAGCAGTGGAACACGCCCCGGACCTCCGGGTATTCCTCCACAATGGCAAGGCTGTCCCCGTGGGCGTCTCGGTCGTGGACGATGACTGGCAGATTAAGCTCCCTGGCAAGCTCCAGCTGGAGACGGAAAAGCTCCTGCTGAAACGCCTTGGGCGGGTTCGTATCCCAGTGATAATCCAGCCCGATCTCCCCAATGGCCGCCGTTTTCGGATGGGCGGCCAGCTCTCGAATCACCGCCAGCTCCGCCCGACCGCAGCCTTGGCAGTTTTCCGGGTGAAGGCCCACGGCGGCGTAGACATGGGGATACTTTTCCGCCAAAGCGAGGGCGCCCCGGGAGGATTCCACATCGCACCCGGGATCCATCACTAAGCCCACACCGGATTGCGGCAGAGCGGAGAGCAGCGCGTCCCGATCCGCGTCAAAGGCCGCGTCGTCATAATGGGCATGGGTGTCAAAATACATGAGGTAATCCTCTCTGAACGAAATATACAGCAGGGAACCGCAGCGGTTCCCTGCTGCTCTTCTATTTTTTCAGGCGGTCAGCAGAGCTTGGCGCCGGCGGGAATAACGTCGTCCACGATCAGCAAATGCAGACACTCCTCGCCCCGTTCGGTGTGGACGGCGGAGATCAGCATTCCGTTGGAGTCAAAGCCCATCATCTTCCGGGGCGGCAGATTCACGATCGCCACCAGCGTCTTGCCCACCAGCTCTTCCGGCTGATACCACTTGTGAATGCCGGAGAGAATCTGACGGTCTGTGCCGGAACCGTCGTCCAACGTAAATTTCAGCAGCTTGTCGGACTTTTTCACCGCCTCGCAGGCCTTCACCTTCACGGCCCGGAAGTCGGACTTGCAGAAGGTGTCAAAGTCCACCTTTTCCGTCAGCTGGGGCTCCAGCTCGATGGCGGGACGGGCGGCCTTTCTGGCGGCCTCCTGCAGCGCGTCCAGTTCCTGGAGCTCCTTCTCCACATCAATGCGGGGGAAGATATTCTCTCCCTTGTGGACCTTGGCGTCGGCGGGAAGCACGCCCCAATTTGCGGCGCTGTCCCAATCCGTCATCTCGGCGGAAGCGCCGATCTGGTCGAATATCTTGACGCAGCTGTCCGGAATGAACGGCACGAGAAGGGTACCGCAGATGCGCAGTGTCTCCAGCAGGTTGTACATCACCCGGGCCAAACGGGGCTTTTTTGCCTCGTCCTTGGCCAGCACCCAGGGGGCCGTCTCGTCGATATATTTGTTGGCGCGGGAGATCACCTTGAATGTTTCCTCAAGGCCGTTCTGCATCTGGAATTTCTCCATCTGCGCCTCGTACTTGTCCCGCAGAGCGGACGCCTGCGCGATCAGCTCGTCGTCCATGGGGTCCGCCTCCTGAACCGCCGGAAGCTGTCCGCCGAAATACTTTTCCACCATGGCGGTGGTACGGGAGAGAAGATTTCCAAGGTCGTTGGCAAGATCCGTGTTGATGCACTGGATCAAAAGCTCGTTGGAGAAGTTCCCGTCCTGTCCGAAGGGGAAGGAGCGCAGCAGGAAAAAGCGCAGTGCGTCCGTGCCGTACCGCTCCGCAAGCAAATACGGATCCACCACGTTGCCCTTGGAC
>JAEWYA010000069.1 GCA_023395775.1 Bacillota bacterium | reverse complement strand
ACCATAAACACAGGAATCAGCAAAATACGCAGGACTGTCAGCTTATTGGGCAAATTCACGGGGTCTCACTCCTTTTCTCCGGTCAGCTCACCGTCCATGGTCCCGGTGAGGCGGACATCCACAAACGTCCCCGGCTGGGCCTGATCCGCATGGAACCAGATGCGCCCGTCGATGTCGGGGGACTCCGAAAAGCTGCGTCCATAGTAAAGCTGGGCCTGGGAATCAAAGCCCTCGCACAGCACTTCCCGAACCGTGCCCAAGACGGATTCGTTGTATCCGTCGATCACATCGGACTGCACATCCACCAGAAGCTCCGCCCGACGCCGGGCCTCTTCCGCGTCCACATGCTCCATCTTCGCGGCCGGAGTTCCCTCCTCCGGAGAAAACGGAAACACGCCCGCCCGCTCAATTTTCGTCTCCCGCAGGAATTCGCACAGCTCCTCAAAAGCCGCGCCGTCCTCCAGTGGCAAACCCGCGATGATGCTGGTGCGCAGCACCAGACCGGGAATCCTCTCCCGGAGCTTTCCCAGCAGCAACTTAAGCTCTGCCTTGGTATCGCGGCGGTTCATGGCCTTTAAAATCGCGTCGTTGCAGTGCTGGATGGGAAGGTCGATATACTTCAAAATCTTCGGCTCCGCCGCGACGGTTTCGATCAGCTCATCCGTAATCTCGTCGGGATAGAGATAGTGGAGCCGGATCCAGTGGAAGTCCAGCTTGCACAGCTCCCGCAGGAGATGGGCCAGCTCGTGCTTCCCCGTCAGGTCCGTACCGTACCGGGTGATGTCCTGCGCAATGACGATCAGTTCCTTTACGCCCCGGTTCGCAAGACCCCGGGCCTCCTCCAGAAGATGCTCCACGGGGCGGCTGCGGTATTTGCCCCGCAGGGAAGGGATCACGCAATAGGCGCAGTGATTGTCGCAGCCCTCCGCAATGCGCAGATACGCGTACCACGGCGGCGTGGACAGCACCCGGTCCCCCTCCTGCTCCGCCGTGTGGATACTGCCGAAGCGGCAGGGCCGCTCCCCGGCCATCATCGCGTCCAAGGCGGCGGCAACGTCGCCGTAGCTGCCGGTGCCCAAAACACCGTCCACCTCGGGCAGTTCGCCCAGCACATCCTCCTGATACCGCTGGGCCATACAGCCTGTGACGAGGATCTTTTTTAGTTTTCCCGCTTTTTTCAGCTCCGCAATCTGTAAAATATTGTCAATTGCTTCCTCGCAGGCGGAGGCCAAAAAGCCGCAGGTGTTCACAACCGCCACGTCGGCTCCGTCCGGGTCGGCGGCAACGGTGTGTCCCGCCGCCGTCACGGCGGCCATCATCTGTTCGCAGTTCACCTGATTCTTCGCGCAGCCCAGGGAGATAAATGCAACACTGTAACTCAAAATATTTCCTCCAATGCTTGGGTTTTGATTCTTTGGGGCCGCGCTGTTTTCAAAGGCGGCCTCCATCCTCTTCTGAAAATTCGGCCCACTTCGCAAGCCCCGCTTTCACGTCGCTCCAGCTAAATCCCCGGCGCGCCAAGGCGTCGGCGGCGCGCCTGCGCTCCCGTTCGTCCGGCGACCCCTTGCGGAAACGGTCCCGAAGATATTCCGCAATCAGCTCCCCCGGGTCCGGGGCGGCGTGCATGGCATCTTCCCACAGGTCCCGGTGGATGCCATGCCTGTAAAGCTCGTCCCGATAGCGGCCGGGACCATACCCCAGGTTCGCGCAGTGCCGCACCAGCAGCGCGGCGTACTCCGCGTCGTTCAGGGCGCCAATGGCCTCCAGCCACTCGGCGGCGTACCGCGCCTCCGCCTGAGAGGCGCCCTTTTCCGCCAATTTTTGCTCCAAATCCCGGCGTGACATGGCCCGCCGCCCGATCAGCGCCGCGGCTTTGGCCTTTGTGTCGGAGCCGGATGCGGCGTTTTTCAGGCGCTTCAGCGTCTCACTGTCCAATTCGTCTCCGGCCCGGAGGCCAAAGTCCAGCAGCTCCTGCTCCGTAACTTTCAGAAGGGACCCATCCTCCAAAAACACCAGGATGCGGCCGTCCACATGCTTTGACCGCTCCAGACGGTCAATTTTCATCGTTGAAATCGTCGGCGTCCACATCCACCGCCCGACCCGCGGCCTTGGCGGCAACGCGGGACTGGCCGGTCAGCAGCTTGTCGAAATTCTTGCGGATATCCGTGTCCAGCTGCTCCGCCACCTCCGGATTGTCCCGCAGATAGTTTTTCGCAGCGTCCCGGCCCTGGCCGATACGGGTCTCGCCCATGGAGAACCAGGACCCGGACTTTTGCACCAAATCCAGCTTCACGCCCAGGTCAACCAGCTCGCCATAGCGCGAGATGCCCTCGCCGTACATGATGTCGAACTCGGCCTCCCGGAACGGAGGCGCCATTTTATTTTTTACCACCTTGGCGCGGGTGCGGTTTCCGATCAGCTCCGATCCGTTTTTCAGCGCCTCGATCCGACGCACGTCTTTGCGGACGGAGGCATAAAACTTCAGAGCGCGGCCGCCGGTGGTGACCCCCGGGTTTCCGTACATGACGCCCACCTTTTCCCGCAGCTGGTTGATAAAAATGACAATGCAGTTGGTCTTGCCGATGGCGCCGGTGAGCTTTCGCAGGGCCTGGCTCATCAGCCGCGCCTGAAGGCCCACATAGCTGTCGCCCATATCGCCCTCGATCTCCGCCCGGGGCACAAGAGCGGCCACGCTGTCCACCACCACCACGTCAATGGCGCCGGAGCGCACCAGCGCCTCGGTGATTTCCAAAGCCTGCTCACCGGTGTCCGGCTGGGAAATCAGCATATTGTCAATGTCCACGCCCAGCGCCCGGGCATAGGAGGGGTCCAGCGCGTGCTCCGCGTCCACAAAGGCAGCCTCGCCGCCTTTTTTCTGCGTCTGAGCCACCACATGGAGGGCCAGAGTGGTCTTTCCTGAGGATTCCGGCCCGTAGATCTCAATAATGCGGCCCCTGGGAATGCCCCCGATCCCCAGCGCCAGATCCAGCGACAGCGACCCGGTGGGGACGGTGTCGATCTCAAGATTCGCCCGGTCCCCCAAACGCATGATGGACCCCTTGCCATAGGCTTTTTCAATCTGAGAAATGGCGGTCTTGATGGCCTGCTCCTTATCCGACGCCGGCTCCGCTTTCTTGTCCGGCAGCGAGGACGCGGCCGCTTTATCTTTTGCCATGCTTTCTTCCTCCTTATTTTTCAGGCAGTGCCCTTATCTCTTCTCGAGTTCGGATAAAACTCAAAATCGGGTGTGGGCCGATCTCTTTCAATCTCCGCGGCCCGCTTGTTCCAGCGCGTTCATACCGTCGAACACAGCGTTCCAAACACGACGCGGGGAATGCCGTGGGTATCCTTCACTACTTGAATATCCCCGAAACCGGCGGCGCGCATGATCCGCAGAACATGGTCCGCCTGACCCACGCCCACCTCGAAATATAGCCGTCCACCGGGAGACAGCGCCTGGCGCCACTTCTCCACGATATCGCGGTAGAAATCCAGCCCGTCCTCCCCGCCGTCCAGCGCCAGATGGGGCTCATAGTCCCGCCCTGCGGGGTCCAGCGGGCCAATGTCTCCGGCGGGTATGTAGGGAGGGTTGGACACGATGCATCGGAACTCCCCCAGCGCGGGCGAGGGCTTTTGGCGCGCGTCGATCTGCATGGAGACCCCCCGGCCCGAAAGGCCGGTGCGCCGTACATT
>JAEWYA010000239.1 GCA_023395775.1 Bacillota bacterium | reverse complement strand
GAAGAAAAGTGAACACGACCGCGGGACGAAAACAGTCGGCGCAGAAGCCGACGGTGACTTTCACAGCTTATCGGCAGACTCCGGCCGGAAACCGGGTGAGCCCGCCCCGCAGAAGCACGGCTTTTCGCCGGTGAACCAGGATATTCGGACGGCCACCTTGGATAAGCCGGGCTTGGCGGAGCATCCGGAGCAGCTCCCCGAAGATCCCAAACCGGGAAAGTTTCTGCCGCGTTCGCCGGAGATACCGCAGACTCAGGAGCTTTTGGATAACAGCAGCTTACGGGAGATTTACATACGGAAACCCGAAGAGCTTACATTGCGGGAATTCCATACGCCGGAGCCTGACGCGGGGAAAACCGGCCCGTCAAAGCGCGATTCATTGGAGAGGCTGCGGCAGTCTGCCCGGCAGATTTTTGACGGTTCGGAGTCCGGCGGGTCCGCCGGAAAGGCAGCGAAGCTACCGGTTTCGGAACATACGGCAGCCGCTCCCGCTGCACCTCCGATCTCCATGACATTGGCTTCTCCCTCTGTCGCCGGGGAAACTTTGGCACCTGCCAAGCCCTTCACGCAAGATCAAACACCGACGGTGGAGCGGCAGACTTCCGGGCGAGAGGGCCGCTTTTCGGCGGCGTTGCAGACGCACGGCCTTTCGCCGGTGAACCGGGATATCCGAACAGCCGCACCTGCGGAGAAGCCGGGACCGGCGGAGCATCCCCGTCAGATTTTTAGGGCCGCTGATCCTGCGGCGGATATGGTATATTCTCCCGAAAACTTGCCAAATGTGCACAAGACCTATGCGGAGAGTACCGGTATGCCGGGGACGCATGCGGGAGAGGCTGATAGGCAGGAACTCGGACTCGACGCACCGGAGCCTGATTTACCGAAACGTGGTTTCCGAGAAAACTCGCACGTAACCGACGGACGGAGCGGCAGTATGCCAGAACCAGCTCAACCTGACTCAAAGTCGGAATCGTCCGGCAGGAAAGCCTTTGGAGCTTTAACTCCGGTGCCGGCGGCGATCCATTCTCCCACTGCCGCCGAAGTGTGTTCGGTGCCCGTGTGCTTCCAGGTGCCCGCCACCGAGCTGGAGTTTCCGACGCCCGCGGCGGAGCCTCGGCCACTGGAGACGCAAGAGGCGGAACCTCGGTCGCCGGAGTCGCAAGGGGCGGAGCGGCTTTCCTCCGGACCGCGGAGCCACGCTGCGGAGTGCAGCGGACAAAGCCGCACCGCAGAGCGCAGCGGACACAGCCGCACAGCTCCAACGGTGAATCGGGACATCCGAACGGCAGTCCGGGCAAGGGAACGGCTGAATCCGACGGAGTCCCCGCTGCCGATATTCGAAGTTTCTGAACGGACGGAGTTTTCGCCCCAGCCCCTGACCGCGCGGGAGATATCCTCAGAGAATGCCGACCTGCGGGAGAAGCGAGAAAGAGCGTACGACGGACAGGAACCGTGGGAATTTCGTATGCCGAAATCCGGCGTTCTGGAGCTGCAAACGCCTGCCTCACAGAAAAGCAGCCGGATAAATAGTCCCGTCAATCCCGGTTTACCCGGACCCCGCCAACTTGCGGGGAAGACAAAAAACCTGCCCGCCCTAAATCACTCGGCAGCGGGGGCGACAGCTCCGTCAAACTCTGGGGCGGAAGCTTCTGCCGCTGCCCCCGGAACGGCTTCGGCATCCGCAAAGCCCTTTAAGCCGGAACCGCCGCGTGCCGCTGAACCGACATTTTCGCGGCCAACGGAGAGACAGCCAGCTGTGCCGCAGTCAGCAGGGCCGCAGCCAACAATGCCGTGGTCAGCAGAGCCGCGGTCAGCAGAGCCGCGGTCAGAGGAGCCGCAGGGTTTGACGCTGCCGCTGTACGGAGAAGCGGCTTTTCCAGAGCTTGTGCCCTTTCATGAGCAAAGCGGGAAAGCGCCTGACAGTGCGTCGGCAGCCTTGCCCGCAATGGCGGATTTGTCCACAAGCCGCGCGGCGGAAAGATCCTGCAGCCGCGGACGCGGCTCAGTGGGAGCGGAGCGGATGGGGAGCGCGCCAGCGCACGCGCATACGGCTTCACATGCAGCCGACTCAAAGGCGACGCAAACGATGGAGAGTGCATACCCGGAGAAGCTTGCCCCTCCCCATGCCGCTATGCCGGTGAGCCGTGACATCCGGACGGCGGGGCGCCTTGCGGGGATTATACCGCGCGGCGGGGCGGAAAGTGCCGGGGCGTCCTATGCGGATGCCGGCGCGCCGGCGCTGGAGTATGCGGTCGCCGCTTCCATCCGGCAGGAGCCCACCGAAGCGCCCGCGCCGCAGATGGACTCGGAATATGTCAAAAGTCTCCCTGCTTGGGCGCAGAATTTTCTAAAAAACGGTTTGGCCGAAAACTCGGATGCAGGCAACGCGTTTTCCACCGCGGCCCGGGACATCTCGGTACTGCCAGATTCCGGCGCGGAGACAGGGCAGATGCGCTGGTCGGCTCCACAGCGCTGGTCGGCTCCGCAGCGCCGGCCGGCGGAGCTCTCCCTCCGGCAAAAGGAGGAGCCGCAGACCGCGCGGCCGCAGGAAAAGCTGTCGGACACGGAGATTCGGCATATGGCCGACAAAGTCTACAAATTGATTGAGGACCGCATCCGCAGGGAGCGGAGAAGGATGGACCTTTGATGAGAGGAGCGGAAGAACATGTATATCGGCCTGCCGAACCCAAATCAGCTGATACCGCTGAAAAAACTGCATATTTCAAAAGCCGGCGGGACGGACCCCGGCTTTGACGTCCTGTTCAATCCCGAAAAGTATGTCCAGACCCGGCAGGTGCAGTATTCCGACAAGGCGGGCCTCTCCATGGATATGCCCATCACGCAGTTTTCGCACGGCTCGGCGGAGATACTGAAATTTTCCCTGTTCTTTGACAGTATGACCGCCGGATCGGAGGTGGGTGGTGCTTTTGGCGACCGCCTGAAGATGGAGGTCAACAGTAAGTTGCCGTCTATTTTGAAATTTGTGGATGTCTCCACTTATACGGAAAAGGTTTACAAGCTGATGGAAATCGACCCAAAGCTCCATGTTCCGCCGCTGCTCCGCCTGGACTGGGGGTCGCTTCACTTCACGGGGCACTTGGTGCAATGCGAGCAGAACTTTGTCCGCTTCAATGAGAAGGGAACCCCGGTTCGCGCGTGGCTGGAATGTACCTTCCGGCAGTTTATCAGCAATGTCGGGACCAAGTCGCTGGAATCCCCGGACACCACCAAGTACCGTACCGTTCGCCAGGGGGACACCCTGAGCGGATTTGCAGGCCGTGAATACGGCGAAGCGGGCCGGTGGAGGGAGATCGCAAAAGCCAACCACCTCACAAATCCGCGCCTGCTGCGCAGTGGAGACACCATCGCCCTGCCCGCGCTGAAATAATTCGCCGGAGGGCAAAAAGTTCAGAAGGGAGGACGCCATGGATACGGGTTCATACAAAATTTCAGAACTGGAAAAAAAGTATAAAAAATTTCTGGCGCCCTCTGTTGAAATCACCTTGGGC
Organism: Bacillota bacterium; assembly: GCA_023395775.1. GTDB lineage: Bacteria > Bacillota > Clostridia > Oscillospirales > Oscillospiraceae > Oscillibacter. The sequence goes on along the minus strand of JAEWYA010000239.1, from coordinate 11,016 downwards.
GGAACAAAGCTGGACACCAGCAAGACTCCGATCACGGAGCTGGAGGTGGAACTGTCTGCGGGAGGATCTGCGGGCGGCTGTACGTTCACCGTGGACAGCCTGTTCGACTACGAGAAGAATGAGTGGAAGAACGAGATTGCGAAGTCCGTCAAGGTGGGGACCAAGCTGGAGGTTTCCGGCGGCTATGTCAAGCGGAGCCCGCTTTTTTACGGCTATGTGGACGAGAGCGTCATGGAGCACAGCAACGCCGGCGCACCCAAGCTCAAAATTTCCGGGATCGACGGTCTTGGTTTTCTGATGAGCTGCAACGAGCCGATTTACGGCGGAAAAACGAAAAGTAAGGAAATTATTACAGACATTCTGAAAAAAAGTGTGGCGGCGGGCTTTGCGAAGAAGTTCACCGTGGACAGCGGCAGCGCGCTGAAGGAGTTTACGACCCCGCTGGTCAAGGAGCGAATGGATGATTTTGAGTTTTTGCAGCTCTTGGCGCGGCGGTACGGCATGGCCGTGACGAGCATAAACGGGGAGCTGGTGTTTGACGCGCTGTGGAAGGAATCGGAGTCTATTATAAAGCTCACGATGGGAAAGGGCCTGCTGAGCTTTACCAAGCGGGTGTGCCTTCGAAACCAGGTGGGCAAGGTGGTGGTCTGGGGTCGGGACGTCAACGAGAAATTTGTCCAGGGCTCGGCCGACTCGGTTAAGACCGGGGGAAAGGGAAAGAGCGCGGCGCAGCTGGCACCCGGCATGAAGGGCGCGGTGCTGCGGGAGTACAGCGAATTCGCGCGGACCGCGGAGGAATGCACCCGCCTGGCGCAGGCCAGACTGGACGGACTGTCCATGAACCTGGTTTCCGGCGAGGGCGTGTGCATCGGAATTCCGGAGCTGATTCCGGGCCGGTTTATCACGGTCGACGGGATGGAGACCGAGACGGAGGGCGTCTATTTCCTGAGTAAGGTGACCCACAGCTTTACCGCGGAGGGGTACTACACCCGTTTTGAAGTAAAGGGGGCGAAGACCGAATGAGCATCGAGCAGCTTTTCAGGGAGAGCACGGAGAATCAGAATCCCAGCCTGCAAATCCGGCAGATGGGGCTGCGGCTGGCCCGAGTCACCAACATCAACGATGAGGAAAAGCTCAACCGAGTCAAATGCACCCCCATTGAAAACGAAAACAAAGAGGAGACGGACTGGTGCTATGTGATGGCGCCGCTGGGGGGAAAGGCATGTGGCCAGTTCTTTTTCCCAAATGTCAACGACATCGTGGTGCTGGGCTATCTGGGCGGGGAACGGCCTATCGTTCTGGGCGCGATCTGGAACACGGAGGTTACGCCGCCTTATACGATTGAAAACGGCAAGGTCTATAACTTCTCCATCAAGACGCCGGGCGGGTCGGAGCTGCTTTTCTACGACGAGCCGGGAAAGCAGAAACTGTCGATGACGACGCCCGCTGGGTCGCAGCTGATCATTGACGACGAGAAGAAGACTGCGACCTTTTCTGATAAAAACAGCGATAACAAGCTGGCGATGGACTTTACCAAGGGTGAAATTGCACTCTCCGCCAAAACAAAACTGACGCTGACCGCCGGAAGCACGGAAATTACGCTCCAATCCAGCGGAACAATCGAGGAGAAGGCGCAGAGCAAGGTGAGTATCGAGGCTGCCACAGTTGAGGGCAAGGCCACCGCCAAGCTGTCCCTGCAGGGGACGGCGGCGGAGATCAAAGCAAACGGCACCATGAGCGTGCAGGCTTCCGGGCCGCTGCAGGTCAAGGGAGCCATCGTGAAAATCAACTGACAAATGGAGCGCAGGAGCAGCATGAGCAGACAGACGGGAGGCTAGACGATGAACGGACGCGAATTCCTCGGCCGGGGTGTAAAATTTCCGCTTCAGGTGGACGCCGGCACAGGCCGGATTGCCATGGTGAGCGCGGAGGAAGACATCCGGGAGGCCGTCGGTATCATTCTGCGCACCTCACAGGGCGAGCGGGTTATGCGGCCCGAGTTTGGCTCAAACGTTGTGGAGTACGCCTTCTCCCCCATGTCCTCCTCAGCCGCCCAGGGAATCAGCTATGACATTGTCCGCCAGCTGGAGGAGCAGGAGCCGCGAATCACCGACATTCAAGTGGAGTACCGCCCCTCCGCCGAGCAGGAGGGCGCGCTGGTGATCGAGGTGTCCTATACTGTGCGGGACACGAATAACCGGTATAACCACGTCTATCCATTCTATGTTACCGAGGGCTCGGAGGGAGGCGGAGCCGTATGAACGCACCGATTCTGGACCCCAGAGGGCTTGAGGATATCATGGCGCAGGTGGCCGCCCACGCTCGGCAATATACGCCTGAGTGGCGCTACGAGGGAACGGCGGACGATCCGGGCGCGGCGATTGCCCGGCTGTTCGGGGAGATGTTTTATCAGACGGTGGACCGGTTCAACGCCGTTACGGAAAAGCTGTATCTGGAATTTTTGGAGCTTGCCGGCGTGCAGATGCCGGACCCTGTCCCGGCGGCCGGCCTGATACAGTTCAACGCGCACGATACGGTGGAAAAGGCGGTCCTTGTCCCCGCCGGCACCCAGGTGTTCACCGTGGACGAGGTTGGCGAGAATATCATCTACGAGACGGAACGGCGAATTGAGTCCACGCCAGCCCAGTTGGAGGGCCTCTTTTTCTCCGATCCCCGCAAGGGCGTGATTCAGGAGCTGGACCTGTCGCGCCCGCAGAGACTGTTTACCCCCGGAGACGGTGAAAACCTTCAGTGCCATCGGTTTTCTGTTTCAAGCAGCGAAGTGCTGGACCTCTCCGGCCCCTGCACCGTTGAGGTGGAGGTACGCGGTGAGACGGAATTTGCCGCCGCCGAGACCGCCAAGGAGTTGGCGGACCCGGAGCGGATTCGCTGGAGTTATCGCACCGACGGCGCCGAGCGCCCCTTTGACAGTGTCCGGACCGATGGATCCTGCCTGATTCTGGAGAAGACGGCCTCCGGCGCGCTGGAGCCGGATGAGGAGGGCAACCGCTTCATCACCTGCACCTGCCTGGGAGCTCTGGATGGAAACATCCTGCTGGGCGGCGTGCGGATGCGCAGCGCACCCGCCAGCCCGGTACCCGTTGATCAGATGGCGGGCGGCGATACGCCGATCCTCACCGGCGAGGGCGGCTATTGCTTTGGCCGCCGCCCGACTCCATACAGCCTGTTTTATCTCCGCTCCGACCAGACGTTTTGCAAGCGCGGCGCGCGGGTGAACCTGGCGCTGACCATCGTGCCCGTCATTACGGATTACGAGCAAAGCTCCCCGCAGTACCAGTTCAATCAGCGCATTATCGACAAGCGGGACGCCGTGGCGATTAGGCCGGACGATGTATTTGTAGACGAAATCGCGTGGGAGTATTTTAACGGTGCGGGCTGGACCCGCCTCCCCGTGAGCGGCAGCAGAAACCCCTTTTCCTGCAGGGAGGCGGCCGCGGGGGAGACGCTCTTTACCGTTCCGGAGGATATCTGTTCCGCCGAGGTGAATGCGGAGACCGGCTGGTTTATTCGGGCGCGGGTGGTTCATGTGGAGAATGAGTTTTCAGTCACGCCGCGCTGGATCGTCCCATTTGTAAAACAGGCGGATTGCTCCTGGCAGTATCCCACCGGGCGGCCAGCCGACCTATACCGGTCCGAAAACAACGGCGATACGGTGTGGCTCCGCGACGCCGCGGAGGTAAATTCGCTGCATTTCCCTGCACTGACCTCCCTGCCGGAGGAACCGGCGGCCGTCTATCTGTGCTTTGACCGCTCCCCGGATGCCATGCCGCTTTCACTTCTGTTCGAGGTGGCGGGCCGCGCAGTTCTGTCCGACAAGCTCTCCTTTGAGGCATGGACGGGGAAGCGCTTTGAAAAAGTACGCAGCGTGGATCTCACGCGGAACCTGCTCCACACGGGCCTCGTGCTCCTCTACCTGCCCTCTGTCCTGCCCCAGGCGCGGTTTTTCGGCCGCGAGGGCTGCTGGCTGCGGCTGATTCGCAGCTCCTATCTTGAAAATTCAGGGGGCTACCCCCGCGTCGGCGGCGTGCGGCTTAACACCGTCTCGGCGGTTCAGCGCCGGCGTGCGGCGGAGCAGTGGTTTGACACCGGCTCCTATGAGGCCGGCAAGACGCTGACGCTGTTGGAGACGCCGACGCAGGATCTGAAGCTCTGGGTGGATGAGGTCAACGGTCTGACGGTGGCGGACGCCGAGACGCTGGCAAAGCAGCTTCCGGAACGCGTGCGTCTGGAGCGGGAGGACGGCGTGCTGATTCACTGCTGGGTCCTGTGGGAGAGGCTGGCCCATCTGGAACTGGCGGACGGAGAGCGGCGCGCCTATCTGCTGGACCCCTATTCCGGTACCATCACGTTCGGAGATGGGCTTCACGGGCGCGTTCCGCCCGAGGGAATGAGAAACATCCGCGTCACCTATGCCGCCGGCGGCGGGAAGCGGGGCAACCGGCCCCGGGGAACTGTGGCTGAGCTGATCGGCGCGCTTCCGCGCATCAGCTCCGTGGCAAATCTGACGCCGATGAGTGGCGGCACCGACCGCTTCCCCCGGGAAAAGACGGAGGAGCTGGGCAACAGGCGCCTGCGCCACCGATACCGGGCACTGGGCGCCCGGGATTTTGAGGAGATGGTTCTGGAGGAGTTCCCGCAGGCACAGCACGTCCGGTGCTTCGCGGGACGGGATGAAAAGAACCGGAAAGTGCCCGGGAACGTGACGGTTGTCGTGGAGAATGCTGACGCGGACGCCGGACGGTCGGCGCTGGATCTGTGCGACCGGATCGGGGAGTATCTCGAGACCCGGTGCAGCTGTACGCTGGTGTCGTCCGGCGGCCTGCATGTCATTCCGTCCGCGGTGCTGACGGTAAACACACAGATCGTGGTGGAGGTCGAGGATCCGGATGAGTCCGCAGCAACGCAGCAGAGCCTTGCGGACCGGCTCGCTGAGCTGATCGGCCGCCGTTGGCGCAGCCGCGGCATCGGAGACCAGGTCCGGGTCGATCAAATCTGGCAGACGGTAGGTGACACGCCGAACGTACGCCTGACCCGGCAGGTTCTGGTGGAGGGCGTCTATGACGAGGACGGCGTGACCCGCTCCGTCCCTCTAGAGAAAGGCAGGGTGATTCCCTACGCCACTGTGCGCAGCGGGTCGCATAGGATTCAAATTGACTGACGCACGAAAGGAGAGACGGAATGCTTAACAAGCGAAATCTAGACGATCAGACCTATCAGTCCATTCTGGAAACCGTGATGAGCCGGCTCCCCTGGATTTGCCCTGCGTGGACCGATCATAACGCGCACGATCCGGGTGTGACCATTCTGGAGCTGATGGCATGGTACAAGGAAATGCAGCAGTATCAGCTCAGCCAGTTTACCGACGAGCTGCGCGGGAAGCTGCTGAAGCTGGCAGGTATCCGGCGTCGCCCGGCCTCGCCGGCGGTCTGCGCAGTGTACCTGCCGGACGGCGGCCCGGCCCGCCCGGCCCTGTCCCGGCTGACGACGCCCGAGGGTGTCCCCTTTGAGCTTGCGCGATCGGTACCGGAGCGGGCGCCCCGGATCGAGCATGTCCTCGCGGACGGGACGGAGCTGCTGGAGATGCTGCGTTCCGGTCGGTTGACCTTTCAGCCCTTTCATTTTGGCGGGCGGCCCAACACAATACTCCGCATCGGGCTTTCCTCCCCTGGGCATGGGGACCTGCGCATCTGGTTTCAGGTGGAGCCGCCCATTGGAGCGGCGCGCAATCCGTTTGACCGGGACGACCAGCAGCCGCGTACTCTCGTGTGGGAGGCGGAGGGCGTCGGGGCCTCAGTTTTGTTGCGGGATGAGACCCATGCCCTGAGTCAAAGCGGTTATGTCACTTTTTCCGTTCCGAGGGACTGGCCCACCGACGCGGACGGCCTGTACTGGCTGAGCGTCCGTCAGACGGACGGCGGCTGCGAGGAGACCGTGCGGCTTTCGGAAATTTCAGCCTCACGTTGGGAGGCCGTCCAGCAGGAGACGCGTGCATGCAGCCACTCTTTTGCCGCGCCGAAGGAGCGGAAGTGGACCGTTTTGCTGGATGACGCAATGAGCCGGCGGGCAGAGTTGGTAGTGTTTCTGCGCCGAAACGGGACATGGGAACCGACCGGCGGCTACGGGTCCCACCTCCAGCCGGGCGGCCGGAGCGTGTGCGTGGATACGACCGATACGGAGCAAGACGGCGGGGAAAACGTGCTGATCGTCTGTTTGGACCCGGAGCACTGCTCAAACCTGATTTTTGACGCCCGGGGCCTGCCCAGCGAGACGTTCTTTCTGAATCTGGGGGAAAGGCAGGTGCTGACTGAGGGGTTCACACTTCTATGCCAGACGCTGGACACCGACGGGAACGTCCGTCCCATGGCCTGGCACTGCGCAGATGATTTCTACGCGTGCTCCCCCAGAGACCGGGTGTTTACTTACGATCCGCTGCGCGAGACGATCACGTTTGGCGACGGGGAACACGGCGCACTGCTTCAGGCGGGTGTCGGCGCGGTGCTGGTCACCGGCATGACGGTGTCCCTGTGCAGTGGCGGAAATATTCCTGCCGGAGCCGAAATGCGCTTCACAGACGACGGCGCGGCGGTACGCAATGGGAGTGCGTCCGGCGGAGTCGGATGTGAGAGCGCGGTGGAAGCATCTGTCCGTTTCCTGCAGCTGCTGGAAAATACCCAAAAATGCGCGTCCGCGGCCGACTATGAACGTCTGGCGCTGACGACGCCGGGCCTGCGGGTAGGCGCGGCAAGAGCGCTGCCAGGCTACGACCCGAACGAACCGGCCGGCGCCAGCCAGACGCCGACGGTCACCGTGGTGGTTGCCCCTGCCTCGGAGAACGAGAAGCCTTTGCCGGATAGCCGTTTTCTGGCGGCAGTGCAGGAGCGGCTGGAGCGTTACCGGCCCGTGTGTACCCGTGTGCGGGCCGTGCCTCCGACCTATCAGGGAGTCCTTGTCTTCATCCGACTCACCGCGCGGGAGGCGGTAAGCGAATCAGTAATCCGCAGCGCTGCGGAGCAGTATCTCTCCGCTGATGGCGCCGGTATCGGCGGGATTCTAAGCCCTGGCGAGCTGTCGGCACGGCTTCAAGCCGTCCCGGGTGTTCTCCGTGTGGCGCGGGTGGACCTGCGGGCACCGGGTCCCGGATGTTACCAGAACACGGCGGGGGAGATTCAGCTGCCGCCCTGTACAATTCCATGTCTTCAAGAGCTGGAACTGATTTTGACACCGGCGGAGACGACCGGAGAATGAGTCCTGCGGGACTGCGGATCAAAGAGGGAGGAAGAGCTTGTGAACCCGGTACAGAGAAAATTGGTGCTTTGCTGCCGTGAACAGTGGCTGGGTGGTCAATTCTACGGGGTCGAGCCGTGGGACGAAGGCCTGCGCCTCGACAGCGCCAGATTCACGTCCGGACTCTGCTGCCTGCCGGTGATCGACAGCACGGAAAATGGGTTTTGCTGGGGCCGGATTTTGATTGACGCGGAGTTGCCGCAGGATTCGGCGCTGCGCGTCTACGCTCACGCCTCCGACGATCGCTCCTGGAACGACGGATGGCTGGAGTTCGGCGGGACAGAGAACGCTGCCCGGGCAATGCGCGAACGGTTTGGCCCGCCCGTGGCGGAGAGCGGCGATTTTCTGCTCCGCGCCAGCGGACGGTATCTGTGGCTGCTGCTGGAGCTTGCGGCGGCGGGGACCGGTTCTCCAACAATCCGGAAAGTCACGGTCCGTATGGCCGGCGACCACATGATTGACTATCTGCCCGCCATCTATCAGGAGGACGGTTTCACACGCCGATTTCTCTCCATTTTCAATAGTATGTTTCTGGATATGGAGGACAGCATCTGCGCCTTGCCGGGACAGATGGATTTTGAGAGCGCGGACCCGGAAATGCTGCGATACCTCGCCTCCTGGGTGTGCGTGGAGGACGGGACTGAGACGTCCACGCTGGCCGACCGGATTGCCGGTGCTCTCCCGGATTACGAGACGCAGTACACCCTGGAGGGAATCCGCCGGTCCGTCACACGACTGACCGGCCGGGAGCCCTGGATTATCGAGCATTTCAGCGTCTCGCCCAACCGGGCGGACTGCCGGAACCCGGAGCTGTACCGGCGGTTGTACGGCGGCGACCCCTATCGCTTTTTCGTGCTTTTGCGGGAGGGCACATTTCCTAACCGGCGGGCAATGGAGGAGTTCCGGCAGCGGATGGAGGAGTTGATCCCGGCGGGGACCTTCATGGAGCTGGTACTGCTCAAGCAGTGCATTCAGCTGGACTGGCACACTTATCTCGGAATCAACTCTGCGGTCGGGGGCTACGTCCCCGTGGCAATTGACGAGACTATGGCGATTCACTATGATACCACGATTGGAGGAGCAAGCCATGAATGAGCATTTTTTCCCTCTGGAGCGAAACCGGTACTTTTATGGAAAGCTGCTGACTGTCCGGGACTTTGAGATTGAACAGCGGTACAACCGCGCCAAACGGGAGCTTCTCAACCGTGTGTTGCAGGGCGCGGGCGTGGTCTGCGGATTCGGTGTGACAGTCAGCGACGACGCCACGCTGATGATTGAGAGCGGCCTCGCGCTGGACTATCAGGGAAGGGAGATCGTCCTGCCCGAAACGATCTTCCGCAAGCTTCAAATGCTGGACGGACAGGAAACGCTGGCCGGCCGACAGCAGGCGTATCTGTGCCTGACCTATGATGAGGCGGCTGTTGAGCCGGTGAACGCAGTGGGCGGCGAGGCTGGCGAGAGCAGCCAGTTTAACATGACCCGCGAGGGCTGCCGCCTCTATCTGACCGCGCAGGCTCCGGAGTACCGAGGGCTGCTGGAGGCGTCGGGCCACGAAAATGTCTCCGTTCTATACAGCAGCGACGAGCTGACACTGGTGCTCTCCGTCCCCTCCGCCGTATGCTCCGGAAAAGAATTTCAGGTCCGGATTCTGGTAGTCAAGGGCGAAAAGACTCCACAGGTCAATTTCACACTGGAGGGGGAGAGCTCCTTTGTGGAGAGCGAGAGCGGCCGCGTACTCCTCTCTTTCCATGAGAGCCGTGAGGAAAAGCGCAGCGTCTACAGTGTGGACCTGCCGCTTCGGGCCCGTGCACTCAGCGACCTCACCAGCAAGCTCTTCCCCTCCGGAGTGGAGCTGAATCTGGAGCTGGGCAGCCATCGCTACAAGAACTATCTGGAGGCGGACTCCTCCGTCTGCCTCTGCCGGGATGAGGAGACGCTGCTTGCGTACTGCCGTCGGCGGGACGCGCTGGAGCAGCATCTTCTGGGCCAGGATATCCCCATCTACCTTGCAAAGCTGGAGCTGATCAATTCTGCCGGCGGCGTGTTCCTCGGCGGTGTAACCAACCTGCCCTTCGGACAGAGCGTCAGGCAAAGCCGCGAGAGCCGGAGTTCTTTCGGCGGGGACCTGACGGTCACCACCTCCGTCCACAGCCTGGAATACTGGCAGAAGCCGGATGTCCGCGCGGCGTATCAGCAGTCCGGACGGAGCCTGCACTTCAATTTCGGTATTCCGTCTCCGGAACAGTACGACTACGCTGTGGCGCACGGTACGGTGGATCTGACCATGCCCAGCGGCATCCGCGTCAACTCCCGCGTGTATTCTGAGGAAATTGCCCACGGTCTGGGCACCGGCGCGGTTGACATCCGCGTGAGCGTCGAATTCCTGGACGATCAGGAACCAGCTCTGCTCTATGGCAACAGCGAGGTATTCAAAGGAAAGGGCGCATCCATATCACCCCCGTGGGTGGAGGCCGCCGCGGTGGTCTACCCGTTGAAGGGGACCATGCGCATTGGCCTGTGGCTGCATGACACCGTGGACGGAAACCGCGTGCGGATTCACTATTTTGCCCAGAAGCCGGAGCGGGATACCAGCCGCATCCTCTCCAATCGGAAGATCAGCCTGGCGCTGACGCCGGAGTTCTCCCGGCTGGCCTGCCGCGGTACGCTGCAGTTCCGGGCGGAGGTTGTGGGCTGCGAGGATAAATCCGTCGCTTGGTCGGTCAAGGAGCCAAACGGCGGGGCAATCGACCGCAACGGCACATACCAGGCGCCCGAGCTTCCCGGTACCTATGAGATTGTGGCCGCGTCCGGTGCGGACGAGACTGTGACCGCCAGCGCGTTTGTCATCGTGGAATAGCAGGCTTTCGGTAGGAGAGAAGGGGGACGGACATTGGACACAATGCTGATTCGCGAGCGGTACAAGGTTGTCCGCGTTCTGGAGGCGCATGAGTGCTATGCGTTTATGGAGGCGGTGGACATTCAGGATCGCGAAAACAATACCTGCCTGTTGAACGTCTACGAGGGGCCCCTTCTCCGCCGGTATCTGGATAGCTTTCAGCAGATGTCCGACTGTCCGGAGTTTCAGCGGATTTTCCTTGCCGGGGAGAGCCTTGTTGCGGTCTTTGGCGAGTGCCTGGGCCGCACTATTGACGAGGTTTTCTATCTGGGCGCGGAGCACGACTGGAAGACGCGGCTCGTCTACACGGAGCTGCTGCTCCACAAGGCGCTCAGCCTGGCAAACCTTCCGCCGCTGGTGAGCTGCGCCGCGTTTTTGTCGGAAAACGTGTTCGTGGACCTGCCCGGCGACCGGGTTCGCCTGCGCTACCATGTTCGCCCGATAGAGGATATGAACCGCCGGGAGCTGGCCCTGCTGGCGGGCGATCAGGTCAAGAAGATTCTTCTGGGTGGCTTTTCGGCCCCAGAGGAGGAGCACGCGTTCCTGAACCGGCTGGACGAGGGCTCCTGTGAAAGCGTTGTACAGCTCTATTCCCTCTGGCACGCGGAGCGGGAGAAGCTTCAGACGGCTTTCGAGGAGCGTGAGGAGCGAAATCCGGTGTCCAGGACTTTTTGCGACCTGGGAAGAGCGATCCTTTGTTCGATTGTTTATTTTCGTTTCCATCATGTTATGCTCCCTTATTGATTTTATTATAAAAGGGATTATATTAGCCATCTACCAACCTTGTTTTTTAGACAGATATTTTTAATTATAAT
>JAEWYA010000226.1 GCA_023395775.1 Bacillota bacterium | reverse complement strand
CCCCCCGGCTGGGGGGCGCCCCGCGGGGGGCGGGGCCGGGGCGGCGACGGACGCGCAGCCGCCGGAAAACCTGCTGGTCATCATGAACGAGTCCTTCTCAGATCTGCAAGCCAGTTTTCCCAGCCTGGAACTGACCGAGGACCCTCTGCCCTTTTATCACTCTCTGACGAAGAATACGGTAAAAGGCATGATGGTCTCCCCCGTCACCGGCGGCGGCACCGCCAATGTGGAATTTGAGTACCTGACCGGAGACTCTCTGGCATTTCTGCCCTCCTCTACCGTGGCCTATCAGCTTTACTGCTACGATGGAATGCCCTCTCTGGTGTCTCAGATGAGCGCTCTGGGCTATCACACCGTATCGTTCCACCCCTACCTCTCCTCCGGCTGGAACAGGACGTCCGTTTACAGCTGGATGGGCTTTGACCAACAGATGTATGAGGAGGACGTGGTTGATCCCCAGTACATACGCGACTATATCAGCGACGCCTCCGACTATGAGCAGCTCTACCGCTTGACCGATGAGACGGAGAACCCCCTGTTCATGTTTAACGTCACCATGCAGAACCACAGCGGCTACGCTCAGGGCTGGAACAACCTGGAGCGATCCGTGGAACTGGCGGGCAGCAGTCGGGGATCGTCCGCCGTGGCGGCCCAGTATTTCTCCCTTATCAAGGAAAGTGACAACGCCATCCGGCAGTTGATCGAACACTATCAAAACTCGGACGAGCGGACCATGATCGTCTTCTTCGGCGACCATCAGCCGCCGCTGGGCAACGATTTCTATGAAAAGCTGTACGGCAAGAAGCTGGATGACCGCACCACGAAAGAGGTCTTCCAGCAGTATGAGATTCCGTTTTTTATCTGGGCCAACTACGATATCCCGGAGCAAGACGGCGTGACCATCAGCTCCAACATGCTGGGAACACTGACCATGGAGCTGGCTGGCGTTCAGCTGACCGACTATGAACAGCTCCACGCCAAGCTGCTGGACGCTCTGCCGGTAAACACCACCATCGGCTTTCGCAGGCCGGACGGCACGCTTCTCAGCGAAACCGATGAGAGCGCCCTCTCAAAGAGCGAGGAACAGCTTTATAACGATTACCGCATCATGGCCTATAATCACCTGTTCGACGACAAGAACCAGCCAGAGGGGTATTTCGGGCCGTATCCGGATACGAAAGGTTAAAAACTAGCGATGCCTGCCGGTGCAAAGCGGAAAAAACCACCCAGCCCCTTAATGCTGTCCCCCCTTTGCCGCCCGGCTCCTAAAAATAATACAGCCGCAGCCCGTTTCCGGGCTGCGGCTGCTTTTTTTGAATCCCGCTTATACTCCTCCATATGCATAAGGAATCGGCGTGGACATGACGATCAGTGTCTGAGTCCTCCCAAACTTTTGAAGCGTCTTCACCATCCGCTCCAATTCGCCGGTATTCCGAAAAGCGGCAAAAATACTCATGGAGAACGCGCCGGTGACATGGTGCATCCACTGCACGCCCTCCAGACCCCGCACACATTCGACAAACGCATCCTGACGCTCCGGCGGGAGCGTGACGTTGATGATGGCCCGCACGTTTTCCTCCAGCTTCCGGGTGTTGACAACGGCGGTATAGCCGGTAATGATGCCGCTCTCCTCCAGCTTGCGGATACGCTCCGCCACGGCCGGAGGCGTCAGCGGCACCGCCTCCGCAATCTTCTTCAGGGACATCCTGCCGTCTTTTTGGAGGCATTGCAGAATTCTGTGATCAATGTCATCCATATATGTACTCCTTTGTTTTCTTTAGATGCGTTTCGTATAAATAAGTAAGTATACGATTACAATTTCTTTTAAAAAGTAGAAATGCGGGGGCGCTTTTCTTTTTATGGAATTCGCCTCCGCGTTTGCTTTCACGGAATAAGTATATTATAAATAAATCATAAGTGCAACCAAGGATTTCCCATGTTAAAATCGCCAAATATCGGACAGCGTATTTAGGAACGGAGCGAATTGATATGAAATTTCTGAGTGACAGGCCACTTCTCATCACAGATACGATTCTGCGGGATGCACACCAGTCTCAGGCCGCCACGCGAATGCGGCTCCGGGACATGCTGCCCGCCTGTGAAATCCTGGATTCAATCGGTTACTATTCTCTGGAATGTTGGGGCGGCGCGACCTTTGACGCGTGTATGCGCTATCTGGACGAGGACCCATGGGAACGGCTCCGCGCACTTCGCCAACACCTGCCCCACACGAAGCTTCAAATGCTGCTACGTGGGCAGAGCATTTTGGGCTATCGAAACTACGCCGACGATGTGGTGGACTCCTTCTGCGCAAAATCCATCGAAAACGGCATTGACATCGTCCGGGTCTTCGACGCGCTGAACGACACGCGAAACATGGAACAGGCCATCCGCTGCGTAAAAAAGTACGGCGGTCTTGCGGAGGCCGCCATCTCCTATACGGTCTCTCCCATCCATGACGAGGTTCATTTCGTCTCTCTTGCCCAGGAGCTCGCGCAGATGGGCGCCGACTCCATCTGCATCAAGGACATGGCAAACCTGCTGTCCCCCATGGCAGCCTACTCCCTGATAAGGCGGCTGAAGGAAACCGTCACTCTTCCCATTCACCTGCACACCCACGATTCCGCCGGGACCGGCGCCATGGTGAATCTGATGGCGGCATTCGCCGGAGCAGACATCGTTGACACCGCCCTGTCTCCTCTGGCCGGCGGTACCTCCCAATCCGCCACGGAGTCTATGGTTTCCGCACTGCGTGATACGCCCCGGGACACCGGGCTGGACCTCACCCGTCTAAGCGCGGCGGCGGCTCACTTCAAAGCCGTGGCAAATTCTCTGGAGCAGGAGGGTTTTCTGGACCCCCGCGTCCTGCGGGTGGACGCCAACGCTTTGCTCTGGCAGGTTCCCGGCGGGATGCTGTCCAATCTTATCGCCCAGCTCCGGCAGATTGGACGGGAGGATCTGTATGAAACCGTTCTGGCGGAAATTCCAAACGTCCGCCGGGACTTCGGCTATCCTCCGCTGGTGACTCCCTCCAGCCAGATCGTCGGCTCTCAGGCAGTTTTGAATGTAATCACCGGGAAGCGCTATCAGATGTTCTCCAAGGAATCCAGAGCCATGCTAAAGGGAGAATACGGAAGACTTCCCGGCGAGGTTAATCCGGAGGTTCTGCAAAAAGCCGGTATTCGGGAGGAAGACCGCATCACCTGCCGCCCGGCGGATCTTCTGCAGCCGGAGCTGCCTGAAAATCGGGAAAAATACAGGAATTTGGCCCAGAGTGAAGAGGATGTACTTTCCCTGACTCTATTTCCTCAGGTGGCAGAGGAGTTTCTTTCCAAGCGGCGAAATACACAGTGACTCCCCTCTTTGGGCAATAATCGCGGCAATTTTGAGGGAAAGCGTCGAGTTACGGGCGTGTTGAAAGTCCTTGCTTTCTCCTGCTCTGTGAATGTCACAAAAATAGACGTTTTATAGACGCTTCATCATGTAAAATGTATCTAATCACGGAGAGGGAATGGAGAAAGTTCTCAGCGAGAAAATCGTTTGTCCGTGAAGTCCCGCCGGAGAATATCTGGAACGGCTGCATGAGAAGGCGCTGTTTTGCCCAAACAGCGTTTGTCCGCTTCCGGCATCCTCCGGCGCTCATCGCCCGCTCTAAGGCGCGGGCGGTATTTCCTATGTCTGTATTGTTGCAGCGAATCTGTCCGGAAAGGAGGGCATTTACGGAGAATGTGAAAGGCGGCAAGCCGGATGAAAATCGGCGGCCCGCTGTACAAAGTTTCCCGTAAAAACTGCAAAAATCAACTATCATAAGGAAAGAGGGATTTCTAATGCCTGAAACCAAGCAGAAAAAGGTACGTACTGTCCGACTTCCCAACATTTTTGAGGCGCTGCTGCCCATCGTCGTCATGATGGGCCTGATGATTTACGGTTTTCTGGGCCCCGATCGTTATCGTGATGCCCACATGCCTTTGATGGTAGCTATCGTGGTGGCCTGCATCGTAGGCTTCGCCTGCGGACACAGCTTTTCCGATATGCTGGCCGGTATGCTGGACCAGCTGAACGCCACCATGGAAGCCATTTTGATTCTTTGCACCGTGGGTATTCTCGTGGCCTCCTTCATCATGTCCGGCACCATTCCGGCCCTGATCTACTACGGTCTGGATCTGCTGACTCCGAAGCTGTTCCTGCCCATCGGCTGCATCATGTGCGCGGTGGTGGGTCTTGCCTGCGGCTCCTCCTGGACCGCCACTGCCACCATCGGTATTGCTTTCCTGGGCATCGGCGCGGGCCTTGGCATCAACCCCGCCATCACCGCCGGTATGATCATCTCCGGCGCGTATGTGGGCGATAAATTCTCTCCTCTGAGCGATACCACCAACCTGGCTGCTGCGGTTGCGAAAACAGGACTTTTTGACCACGTGACCGCTATGGTCTCCACCACGGCTCCTACATTTGTCATCGCTTTGATTCTCTATACCATTCTGGGGCTGAATATTGACAGCGCCGGCTATGATAGCACCATAGCCACGGATCTGCAGGCCGCTATTTATAATGGGTTCAATATCAATCCCTTCCTGCTGGTTCCCATTCTCGTCATTATCGCAGCTTGCGTCATGAAGCTCCCCGGTCTCGTGGGTATTGCCATTTCCGTGGGTTGCGGCGTTCTGTTTGCAGCCGTTTTCCAGGGCATGACCGACATCAGCACCATCTTTGATACCCTGCATTACGGCACGGGCTTTGAGTCCGGCAACGAGCTGGCGGATAACCTGCTCAGCCGCGGTGGCATGGATCATCAGATGTGGACCATCAATCTGATTCTGCTGGCGGTTGCATACGGCGGCGCTCTGGCCCGCTGCGGCTGCGTGGAAGCGCTGTTCGGCAAGCTGAAGAATCACCTGCACTCTGTGGGCAGTCTGATTCTGGCAACTCTGCTGACCTCCCTGTTCTGCGACGCTACTATGTGCGACCAGTTCCTGGGAATCGGCGTTCCCGCCCCGCTGTACGAGGATAAATACGACGAGATGGGTCTTGGCCGCAACATGCTCTCCCGTACGCTGGAGGACTGCGGCACGCTGTGGGCCGTCATGTTCCCGTGGACCGGCTGCGGCGCTTATCAGTACGGCGTACTGGGCGTCCACCCCTTCGTCTATTTCCCGTACGCTTTCCTGAACCTGCTGAACCCCATCTACGCCGCCGTCACGGCAGCCATGGGCCGCAACATTTTCTGGGCTGACGGCTCTTACACGAACCTTTTCGGCAAGACCCGGGCAGGAAAGCCCGCCGGCGCTCCCGAGGAAGCGCATGAGCGCGCTTTGAAGAACCTGGAAGATCGCCGTGCGGCCGGCAAGGCGCCTTCCATCAAGGCCTGAGCCGTCTGTATGAGGCTACCGGTCCGCTTTGACCGTCTGTAAAGAAAGGAACCGCTGCGTGATGATCGAACATCTCCCATGGGAATCCGTCGAGGGGCCCAAATATTATGCAAAAGAACTGAAGCCCCTGAAAAAGTGGGTAAAAATCGGAAGCTGGTTTATGGCCGGTCTGCTGATTCTGGGCGGACTGGTGACGCAGCATCATGTGGCGGCTGTCTTTGGACTTCTGTACCTGCTGGCGCTGATGATGGTGAAGACCACCGCAGTGACCAGCCGTGGCGTGGAGATCTATTATCAGATGAAAATCACCACCCACTACGATTTTCTGAGCTGGGACGAGATTCGCGCGGTCACCCGCGAGGATCGAGGCCACCCCGATTTGGTGGCGCTCTATTTTGCCAACGATATCAAAAGCAAACGGCTGTTTTTTACCAAGAGTGACGCGAAAAAGATTATGGAACTGGCAGCGGATCGAAACCCCGGCATCAAAGTCGGTGATATGAGTGAAAAAGCAAAACCCGACGCAAAGCGGAAGAAAAAAGCCTGAAAGCACGGTTCCCGGAGAACTTCTCCGGGAACCGCGTTTTCTTTCTCTGCTAGGCGAAAAAATCACCTTACCGCGTACTGTGTGGCGGATATTATTCCGCCGCTTTTGTCGGCGGCGCGGGGTTGGAATATCAGAGGGAGCGCCGCCGCAGATTTTGCACTAGGGGAACACGCCGCGCCGAAAAAATCGGCGCGGCACAGGTTTCTCTCAACATTCACTCCAACGATTTTGGGCTGTCAAAAAGCCGCCGCGCCAGTTTCCCGGAGCGGCGGCTTCTTAGCTTTGTATGTTGTATGGCTTACTCAAAGTCGGGGACGTACTCCTTGACGATATCCAGCAGCTCGCCGCTGCGAACCATCTTTTCCACCTCCGCGATGTCCGGCCAGATCTCGCGGTCAATCTCATAGAAAGCGACTTTCTCGCGCACATGCTTGTACAGCGCCTCGTGTACAGGAGCGATGCCCTGGCCGTGAGTATTCAGGTTGCGGCGGATGTCGACGGCCTGGCAGGCAGTCAGCAGTTCATCCGCCAGGACGGACAGGGTATTCTGCACAATCCAGCCCGCCTTGCGGCCTGCGGTGGTACCCATGGAGACGATATCCTCCTGATTGGCGGAGGAGGGAATGGAGTCCACGGACGCAGGATGAGCCAGGACCTTGTTCTCGGACACCATGGAGGCCGCGGCGTACTGCACGATCATAAAGCCGGAGTTCACACCCGGCTTTGTAGTCAAAAACGGGGTGAGGCCGTTGGACAGCGCCGCATTCACCATGCGCTCGGTACGGCGCTCGGAGGCGTTGGCGATCTCGCTGCACGCGATACCCAGCGTGTCAAAGGGAATCGCCATAGGCTCGCCGTGGAAGTTTCCGCCGGAAATGACCGCCTCGTCATCCAAAAACAACAGCGGGTTGTCGGTGACGGCATTCAGCTCGATCTCAACCTTGCTCCGCACATACTCCAGCGCATCGCGGACAGCGCCGTGGAGCTGGGGAATGCAGCGCAGGGCGTAGGCATCCTGCACACGGTCCTTCTGACAGTTGTCCAGAATCTCGGAACCTGCCAGGAGCCTGCGCATGTTGGCTGCCACCAGCATCTGACCCTTTTGGCCGCGGACGGCGTGAATGCGGGGATCAAACGCGTTGCGAAGGCCGGTGAGCGCTTCGAAGTCCAGGGAACTGATGGCGTCGGCCAGCTGAGCGGCGCAGATGGTATCATATAGGGCCAGAGAGCCTACGGAGGTCATGGCGCAGGTGCCGTTGGTCATGCCGAGGCCTTCCTTGCACACCAGCGTGTCCAGCGTTTTAATGCCGGCCTTGGCCATGGCCTCGGCCCCGGACAGCTTCTCGCCCTTGTAGGTGGCAAGACCCTTGCCCAGCATGGGCAGAGTCATGTGCGCCAAAGGCGCCAGATCGCCGGAGGAGCCCAGAGAGCCCTTCTGGGGAACCACGGGAGTGACGCCCGCGTTCAGCATCGCCAGCATCATTTCCACCAGAACGGGCCGGATGCCGGATACGCCCACACACAGGGCATTGGCACGCAGCAGCAGCATACCGCGGACCACTTCCTCGGCATAGGGATCGCCGGTGCCGGTGCAGTGGCTGAGGATCAGGTTGGTGGAGAGCTGATTACTCATCTCCTCGGGGACGGCAACCTTTTGAAAATCGCCAAAGCCCGTGGTGATTCCATACGCAACACGGTTCTCGGCGACAATTTTCTCCGCCAGCGCGCGGGACTTTTGCATGGCCTCCAGCGCGGAATCGGCCAGCTCCACCGTCGCGCCGTAACGGGCGACAGCCACAAAGGACTCCAGCGTCAGACTGTGTCCATCGACAACCACATGTTCTATCTCGGAAGGCTTCATAATCATTTTATTTGTACCTCGTTTCAATTTTTGCCCAGAGCGGTCAGTCTCCCAGCGGCGTCCGTTTGCGCGGACAGCGTTCGGAAAGGGGCGTACCCCAGCGGCAGCTCCAACTCTTATGAGAAATGTACCTGGAACGCGGGAGCCAAAACGCACTTCCGGCGCGGCCCGCGCCGGAAGTACCTTCACCCTGCCCATGGGTGAGCCCTCACGATCCCGTCTGTATTGTGCGCTTGTCGGTTTGATTCTTTGCTTATGGTTATAGTAACACCGTTTTTGTATAAAATCAACATTTATTTTAGAATGTAAATATTGTTTTTTGTGCATTATCACAGTGTATTGGTAAAGAACTAACACGATATCACGGCAGTGAGAGAAACAGATTTGGCATAACCACCATCTGCCATAAAAAAGCAAATGGATTGACAGCAATTGAAAAGTCTGCTATCCTGTTGGCTGTAAGATACCTCATTATTGTATGAAAGCAATGCCGCCGTCGGAATTGGCATCCGATGACGCCTGAGTTTGAAAGTGGGGCTGCAAGATGTATGAGAGCAGAATGAAATCGGAGATGGTAGATCATCTGTATCAGGCTGTCCTCTCCCTGAAGGACCAGGAGGACTGCTACCGCTTTTTTGACGACCTCTGCACTGTGGGAGAGATTCAGGTTATGGCCCAGCGGTGGATGGTGGCCCGGATGCTTCAGGAGGGCGAGACCTTCAACGCCATCAATGAGAAGACCGGCGTTTCCTCAGCCACAATCACCCGCGTCCGCAAATGTCTGGTTTACGGCGCGGATGGCTATGCCCGGATCATTTCCCGCCTTGCGGAGAAAGATGAGCCGAAAAAGGGAAAAGAATAGATTCTTGGTTTTTTACTAAAATAGCAGGGAGGGGCGTCCAAAGCGCTCCTCCCTGCTATTATCCCTCTTCTCCGGAACGACAAAGCGGACGGCCTGCCAGCCGTCCGCTTTGCCTGTATGGTATAGAGAAAGGAGAGGGAAAACTTGGAGAAATGTATCAAGTG